>JAUYGP010000218.1 GCA_030690515.1 Giesbergeria sp. | reverse complement strand
AATTTGTTGACTACAACCGCAGCACCCCCTTGCTGGTGGCATGCGAGAACTACCGCTGGGCGGTACAACGCCATGCTGAGGCAATGGCAGAGGACGATGCAGAAGTGCTTGAGGAAGCCTCAGAACGCCTCAACATCCATGCGCACAACCTGGAAATCGTCTTGCGACGCGGCTCGGACATGACCGCTCGCAACAAGGATGGCTGTGACGCCCTTGGTTTCGCTGCCCAGTCCAGGAATGTTGAATTCGTCGACCGACTTTTGTCGCACGGTGCCCAGGTCAGCACCAGCACCTTCGTTGATGCGATTGAAGGCCTTTCGGTGGCGGTTTTCAAAAGAATCGCCGAGAACAATGCGCACCTGGCGGATAAGGATCTGTTGGTCCACGCTTGTGCCGCGGCGAGCTACGAACCAGAAAAAATGGACATGGTCCGCCACCTCGTGGAGGACTTTGGCTGCGACGTGAATTCAAGGGCGGCTGAGCCCATCTGGGCCATGGAAGGGCGCGTGGGCCGCCAGGGTACACCCTTGATGGCTGCGGCACTCACGGACGACGTGGCTGCGCTGGAGTACCTGCTCAGTGCGGGCGCCGATGTGCAGGCCCTCGATGGCTACCACAACACCGCACTGCACTACTGCAGCGGGCAGACGTGGGTGGGCGGAAACGGGATGCAATGCTGGTTTGCGCGCGATGAAAACCCCCAGGTGATCGACATATTGCTTGCGCATGGCGCAGATGCCCTGGCCAGGAATGCCGCAGGCAGAACCCCGGCCGATCTGGCGCGAAGCCAGCGGGAGCAAGATGCATCGGGCAACGAAGACTGACCGGGGAGAGTGCGCAAGCTTTGACCGGTTGGCGCGGCGGGTGGCTCCGCCTTCAGGCGCCGTTTTCTGAAGGTAATCTTGGCACCTTGCGTGCAGGTGCTGGAGCGAGCAGGAGGCGGACGCTTCTGGAATGCCATCAACTTGAGCGGAGTGCCTCAGGTTACTTGGGGCGCTTTCGACCCTGAGGAATCGGTCAGGTTTTCAGGCCCACCGGCGGCACTGCAGCGATTGCTGCCGATGGACGGTCGTGTACAGGAGGCTGCAATCGGGCCAGAAGCCGACGCTCAAGGTTGATGAAGAGATGTCCGGGCGCAGTGTTTACCCCATATCGACAGGTATCGTCTTGCTCGGAAGGAGTCGACGTGCGGGTAGAGAATACGTACCTGTGATTGTGGTCTGGCTCACCGTCTAACCCTTGTTTTTTCCTAAAACGAGACACTGTGCTCACAATCCAAAGCATTCGATCTCGCAACGACCTTGACCACTCAGCAATGGCGAAAATCCGATACCTCGAAATTGAGAACTTCCGAAGCATCAAGAGGCTTTGTTGGGCACCTAGCCCTGGGGTGAATTGCTTTATTGGACCTGGAGATAGTGGCAAGACAACGATCTTGGAGGCGATAGACGCCTGTCTCTCCCTTCGAAGAACAATTGACTTCACTGACTCCGATTTCCACAACCTTGTTGTCGAGAACCCAATCGTCATCCGCGTAACACTTGGAGCACTTCCGGAGCATCTGAAGGACCTTGATATGCTGGGTGAGGTGCTCCGAGGATTTGATTCGAAAGCGCAATCGGTGGAGGACGAGCCGGCCGAAGGTCTGGAGGTTGTGCTGACGTGCGAACTTCGCGTCGAGTCAGACTTGGACCCCAAGCGCAGCCTGTTTTCAGAGCGCACGCGCGGGGACACGAGACAACGTCAACTTGCTTGGAAGGACCGTGCTTTGCTTGCGCCAAGCCGAATTGGCGAGCACGCGACGTCCCATCTCTCTTGGTCTCGAAACTCAGTGCTTGGGAAGCTCTGCGAAACAAAACTCTCTGTTGGCACAGACTTAGTCACTGCGGCGCGTGGCGCCCGGCTCGCGTTTGGTGACCGTGCTGGAGCACAACTCGGAGACGTACTGGCGCTGGTCACGAAGAATGCCAACGCGGTTGGGATTGACGTCGGTAAGTCTGCGCAAGCCCTGATTGATTCGGGCGCACTCTCCTTCTCAGACGGAGCCATTTCACTTCACACGGAGGATGGAGTGCCTCTGCGGAGTCTCGGGACGGGTTCTACCCGCTTGCTGCTCGCGAGCTTGCACCGTTCAGTCGCCTCCGCTTCGAGCACCCTCCTGATTGATGAGGTCGAGCACGGGCTTGAGCCCCACCGGATAATCAAATTACTGCACTCCGTGGGCTCAAAGGAGATTCTGGAGCCAGATGTGGAGCCGCAACTGCAGGTCTTCATGACAACACACTCCGCTGTGGCGGTAAGGGAGCTCAGTGGCGACCAGTTGCATGTGGTGAGGCGCGATAGGAAAGAGCAACACGCGATTCGCACCATTGGTAGCGTAGACCCGATACAAGGCACTGCCCGCACTTATCCAGAGGCCTTCCTCGCTCGGACGGTGGTGGTTTGCGAAGGAGCGAGTGAAATTGGGCTACTAAGGGGAGTCGACCGGTACTACGTCTCAAAAGGGAAACCTTCTGCCTATTCCAGTGCGACTGCCTTCGTGGACGCGACTGGCCGGAATCCCACATACATCCTCGAACGGGGCCGCATCTTCGCGAACTGGGGCTACGAGACAAAGGTGTTTCTCGATAACGATGTCCCGATCCCTCCAGAAGAGCTGACGAAAACTACCGATGTCGGCGCACAAGTGTTCCACTGGCCAGAAGAAGACGCCTTGGAACAAGCGCTGTTTCGCTATTTGCCAGATCATGGCGTGGATGCCTTGGTGAAACTTGCGATTCAGTTCAACTCCGAGGAGTTGGTTGACGGGGCAATCGACGAAGTCTCGAAGGGAGCGTTCGATCTCGCACACTTCATGTCCATCGTGGATGGGGATTCGGCATGGGAAGTTGACGAACGTCTCCTACTCGGCCGGGCTGCAAAGCTTTCCTCTGCCGACACGAAGAAAGGACCTGGTCGCAAGGGCTGGTTCAAGTCCATTGCCAAGATGGAAGCGGTCGGGGCCCAAGTAGTTGGACCTTACCTATCCTCCTCTGACGAGGTGCTCAAGGGCATCATGAAGAAACTCTTCAGGCATGCGCATGTCAGAGCCTGAGGTTGACCTGTTTGCGCAGCGCCTCGGCAGTCTGAAGGCTCCTGCGGGCTGTGGAAAAACGCAGCTAATCACTTCTACTCTCAAACAGTGGTCGAGCGTAAAGCCTGCACTGGTCCTGACGCACACCAACGCAGGTCGTGCTGCGCTTGAACAGCGCATCCGAAATGCCGGTATCCCATCTGAACGTGCCCGGGTTGCCACGCTGGACAGTTGGGCGATTCGGTTGGTTCAAAGCTTCCCCGCTAGGTCCGGCCTTTCGGACAGCGTACTCAGCGTGCGGGGTAGTGGTGCCAACTATGCAGCCATTCGACGAGCTGCGGTGAAGATGCTGACGGCGGGGCACCTCGACGACATCATCGACGCTACCTATTCCAGAGTGGTCGTCGACGAGTACCAAGACTGTGGCCTACCGCAGCATGCCATGGTGGAGGCCCTCGCGGAGCGCCTCCCGACTGCGGTGCTCGGCGATCCGCTGCAAGGTATTTTTTCCTTCACTGGACCTGTAGTCAGTTGGAGAGACAACGTTCAGCCGTCGTTTCCGGCACTTCCCACGCTGTCCAAGCCGTGGCGCTGGATCAGGGCTGAATGCCCGGAACTCGGGTACTGGCTTCTCAACGTAGTTCGACCAGCCTTGCTAAGGAGAGAGCCTATTGACTTGAACAATGCGCCACGGGAGGTAACTTGGGTGCCTCTGGAGGGAACAGACACAGAGAAGTCTGAAGCGCGCCTTGCTGCTGCTCGGAAAAAGTATGCGGCCGGCAGCACCCTAATAATCGGAGACGGTCCCGACAAGAAGGGGCAGTGGAAAGCTGCCGCAAGGTGCAGAGCACAGATGGTGGAAGCGCTCGACATGAAGGATTTCATGGCTTTTTCCTCCTCTTTCCGCGCTGGCAGCGACGGCTGCTTAGAAGCAGCTGTAGATTACTTCAGAAACCTGATGTCAGGACTATCTCCCCAGTCCCTGGTAACGCGCACGAGGAGTCACTTAAGCGGGCGAACCCAAACCGCCGCTACACCACTTGAGGAAATAACTCTTGAGTATCTACGTACTCCGAGTCCAGCTGCAGCAGGCTCGATGCTCGAAGCCTTGGCGAAAGCTGAAGACACTTATGTTTTTCGACCAGACATTGTGCGACTCTGTGCAAAGGCATTGAAGAGCGTTACTGACGATGTTTCTCTGACTGCCGCGGGAGTTAAGGAGCGTGAGAGATATCGACACGCGCCGCGCACCATGCCACGGCGCGCCGTTGGGAGCACCCTCCTGTTAAAGGGGCTTGAGGCAGAGAATGCAGTAATTCTTGAGCCGGAGAAGATGGACGCACGTAACCTCTACGTCGCTCTAACGCGCGGTAGTAAACGCTTAATAATTTGCTCCACAACGTCAGTCCTCGAGCCTCATCTTGTCTGACGTGGACTTAAGCACTCAATACTTCCGGCCAGGAGCAGCCATCGATCAAACAGGTAAGCAGTCGCTCAACGTTCGTATTCACCGGCCGCCGGAGGAGGTCCGGTGGAATTAGGGGTTAGGCTTCATTGCGACGCTTGTAAGGTGTGCGGTACCACGAGCTCAAACGTAGACAACTTCATAGGGAGCTCTTGATTTCCAATCAGGAGGATATTGTCGATGGACAGATTCCAAACATGCTCGAAGTACACGACACCCGCAAAGATTTCATCAACTCCGGGTGGCGGCAGGGTGCTGAGGTCGATGTGTATGAGGCATTGCTCTTTCGACTTGATGATCTCGACTGTCATAGCGTCGTGAGTCTCGACAATAGCTTGTGTCAATCCATGCGATTGAGCCTCGCCATAGCTGAAGACTGTGGGTACAAGATGGCGAGTCCTGATCTCGTTCGCTTCGTAGCGCACTTTGATAGTCACGACCTGAACACCGTCTATGTAGATCGGCGCAGAAGGTTGCAGCTCGGTTTGGATGCAAAGGGGAAATGACGGGGCGGAAGTAGTATTGATTACGTACTTGGACCCATTCAACGCGGAAGACACGATACTGGTCTGAGCGGCCAAGTAGCTACCAACTCGATCAGGTGACGGTGCAGGCCCGGCGAATTCCAACTGAAACTGAACATGTGAAAGCCTGTAGTAGCAAAACTCAAGTTCAGTTCTCTTGCCCCATGAAGCGACCTCGGCATCTGCAACTGCGTGAAGACTTCGAAGAACGATCCCGTGGCGCTCGGCCTTGAGTCGAGCCCCTTCAGTGAAGCCCGAGTCCGACACGGCAATGATCTGGTCCGCCGCGAGGCTCACTCGCCGACCGATAAGTTCTTCAATCCACTTGACGTCTTGTGGATTCTTGTGTGACCGACATTCGGCATGAACAACCTGATCGCCGCGCCTGATCAGGATATCGATTTGACGCGGTTGGCTTGGATTGTCTGGGTCAGGTATCCGATCATTCCAAGTTACAGCACATCCATCAGCCTCAAGCAACTGATGAATGCGGGCGATCCGCTGTTCGAACTGCTTGGAGCGCGACATAAGTGGGTGTATGAGGCCTAACTTTGATTTAAACGGCAAAGCGCCGGATACCCACAACCGCTGCCGTTAAACAAAGTCTCATGGCATTCCAAAAATGCGTTTGAAATCAAATCAGTAGCGTCACGCACTGGTTGAATAACAGGTTTAACAGATCCGACAAATCCGACTGGTCTCCCTGTGCCTGAGCGGCTTGAAAGATCGGGCGCGCGAGCCGTTTGGCAGTTTACTGGGAAGAACGCAGTTGCAGCGTCAGAACCTGCCGCCCGCTGCAACCGGGACGCCAGCTATGAGGGCCATTGCCGGTCGACCGCAACGGGTCGACATGAGCCTATCGGTCCAGAAGCGGTCGTTCTAGGCGGTATGTGGAGAACCGAGCGGCCGAATGGACAGTTCCAAGGATGAAGCGGACGCCTAGAACAGGCGGAGCTCAACGACCGGTGTTGGCAATTGCTGCCGTTCAGACCCAGGATTGTGAATGACGCAGATCAGCCTGAAGCAGTCAACTGCCCCATGGATTCGCGGGACGGCAACTGGCCGCATCACGCCGTTGACACCCCACCCTCGATAGCAGGCAGCCGGCCCTGACAATACGCCCTTCGCCCCAGCGCCCGCACCGCCCCCATGCAAACCTCCACCCAGCCCTCCAGCATGCTCGCCCCGCTGTACCCCCTGCTGTTCGTCGCGCTGTGGAGCACGGGGTTCATCGGCGCCAAGTTCGGGCTGCCCGATGCCGAACCGCTGACCTTTCTGTCGCTGCGCTACGCGCTGGTGCTGGTGCTGATGGGGCTGGCCGCGTGGCTGATGCGGGCGCCCTGGCCGCGTACGGTGCGGGAGTGGTTGCACATAGGGGTGTCGGGGCTGCTGGTGCATGCGGTGTACCTGGGCGGCGTGTTCATGGCCATTGGCAAGGGGCTGCCTGCCGGGGTGACGGCGCTGGTGGTGGGGCTGCAGCCGGTGCTGACCGCCCTGGGCGCCGGGGCCTTTCTGGGCGAGCGGGTGCGGCCCACCCAGTGGGCGGGCCTGGCGCTGGGGTTTGCCGGTGTGGGGCTGGTGGTGGCGCACAAGCTGGTGGGCAGCGCCAGTGGCGCCGTGCTGTGGGCCATGCTGCTACCGGCAGTGTGCGCGCTGTTGGGCATTACGGCGGGCACGCTGTACCAGAAGCGCTTTTGCCCGTCGTTTGACCTGCGCACGGGTTCGGTGGTGCAGTTCTTGCCCTGCCTGGCGGCCACAGCCCTGGTCGCCAGCCTGACGGAAACCATGCAGGTGCGCTGGACGGGTTCGTTCGTCTTTGCGCTGGGGTGGCTGGTGCTGGTGCTGTCGCTGGGGGCGGTGAGCTTGCTGAATGTGCTCATTCGCCAAGGCAGCGCGGTGAACGTAGCCAGCCTGTTTTACCTGACGCCGCCCACCACCGCCCTGGTGGCCTGGGCGCTGTTTGGCGAGACGCTGACCGGCCTGTCCCTGGTGGGCATGGTGCTGGCGGCCTTCGGGGTGTGGCTGGCGCGCAAGTAACCGGCATACCCCCAGGCGACACCCCGGCGGACGGGCAGCGTGTACCCTCTTGATGCCGCACCCGACAGGCCCACCACCAACGCGCCGGAGCATCCCCGCTTGACACATTCCACCCTTACAGCCGCACCCGCCCCGGCACTCACGCCCCGCGCGGCCTGGGGCGTGCTGCTGGTGCTGATCACAGGCTTTGCGCTCAGCCAGGCGTTTCGCACCATCACCGCCATCATTGCCACGGGGTTGCGTGCAGAGTTCGGGCTGTCGGCCCAGGCGCTGGGGCTGTTTGCGGGGGCTTTTGCGTTTGCGTTCGGTACCACGCAGCTGTTCATGGGGGTAGGGATCGACCTGTATGGCCTGCGGCGCACGCTGCTCACGGCGTTTCCGCTCACGGTGGTGGGCTCGCTGTTGTCGGCGCTGGCGCCGGGCTACGGCACCGTGCTGCTGGGCCAGGTACTGATCGGGGTGGGCTGCGCACCAGCCTTTCTGGTGTGCACGGTGTTCATTGCGCGCTACTTTCCTGCGCACGCGTTTGCTGCCGTGTCGGGGGTGGCCATGGGCCTGGGCGGGCTGGGCATGCTGTTCACGGGAACGCCGCTGGCCTGGGTGGTGCAGCAGGGCTCGTGGCGCACTGGCTTTGGCCTGCTGGCGGGGCTGGCGCTGCTGGCCTGGCTGCTGATTTTCTGGAAGGTGCACGAGCCGCCACAACCGCAGCACGCCGCGCCGCGCGAGTCGCTGGGCGCGGCGGTGCGGGGCTTTGGCGCGCTGTTTTTGTTGCCCCACACGGCGGGCATCATGCTGCTGGGGCTGGTGACCTATGCATCCTTTCTGGCCCTGCGCGGCTTGTGGCTGGGGCCGCTGCTAATCGAGCGGCATGGCTTCTCGCTGATACAAAGCGGCAACGTGGCACTGGTGGTGTCGCTGATGTCGCTGTTCACCCCGGCGCTGTTTGGCCGGCTCGACCCCGGCCCTGCGCGCCGCCGCCGCTGGCTGGCGGGCTGCACGCTGGTGCTGATCGGCCTGTTTCTGGCGCTGGCGCTGCTGGGCCTGCCCTGGGTGGATGTGGGCTGCGCCATTGCCGTCGGCATGCTCTCGGGCTACATGGTGTTGCAGTACGCCGATGTGCGCAGCGCCTACCCGGCGGCCATGACGGGGCGCGCCATGGCGGTGTTCACCATGGCCTTGTTCATGGGCGTGGCCTTGATGCAGTGGGTAACCGGCGTGGCCGCCTCGGTGGCCGCGCAGCGCGGCGCAGACCCGTATGTGGCGGTGATGCTGACCATTGCGGGCCTGCTGGCGGCGGGGTTGCTGGCGTTCAGATTGCTACCGGCGCCAGCGCACTGACGGGCGCCCCGCGCTGCGGCCCCACGCGCCACCACTGCAGCACGCCAAACAGCAATTCGAACAGGGTGAACCCCAGCACCACCGCACTGGCCCCGTGCGCCACGGCATACACCTGCCAGGTAGCGAACAGAAAACGCGCCACCCCATCAAGCCGCCCCAGCAGCAGCGAGGGTGCGGCGATACGGGCGATGGACCACACCACGACCACCGAGCCCAGCAGATTGGCCAGCAGCAGGTGCGTGGAATCGAGTGGATGCAGGGCGCCCGGCAGACCCAGCCCCTGTGCAAGCACCCCGAGCTGTGCGTAGACCCAGGCGAAAGTCCATGGCAGTGCGAAGGGCCAGGTGACGAGCAGGTCGTACCAGGCGCTGGCGCGCGCGATGCGCAGGTAGTGCGGGGTGGAAAAGGCGGGAAAGGCCATGGTAGAAAAAATCCGGAGTGAACGAAGCCCCGAGCTTCCACCCTGAAGTACGCTTCAGGGTCAAGCGATTTTTGACGAAGGACTTTTCCATGCTGATCGGAGAACTGGCCGCCGCTTCCGGCCTGAGCCGCGAGGCGCTGCGCTTCTATGAACAGCAGGGGCTGATCCGCGCGCGGCGCCTGGGCAACGGCTACCGCGACTACCCGGCCGAGGCAGTGGCGCTGGTGCAGTACATCCGTACGGCGCAGCAGCTCGGGTTTACGCTGGCCGAAATCGGCGACCGCCTGCCCGGCATCTGGGATGCGCCCGAGCCCGGCCCTGCACTGGCGCAGGTGCTGGCGATGAAGCTGCTGGAGATCGACACCCGCATCGCCGCACTGCAAACGCTGCGCCAGACGCTGGCCGAGCGGGTGGCGACGGACTGCCCGCTACAGTCCACAAATACCTGACAAAACAGTCTCTAGCGCTTATCCATAAAGCGCTAGCAGCTATCAACTCAATAGCACTCAGAGGGTGCTTGCATTCGAGCCATCGCCCCGGTAGAGCCAGGGTACATCCAACAGGCGCCCGCCCAGCAGGCGCAGGGACAGGTCGCGCGCCCAGCGCACCGGGCCGGTGGCGTGGAAGATGCGCCCGTTGCGCTGCGAGCGCGCCTGCACGCGCCCTGCGCGCTCCCAGCGGTTGAGGGCGTAGCGGCGCAGGCGCAGCGGCACGTCCATGTCGTGCAGGGCCAGGGCGCGCTGCAGCTGCGCGGCGTCTTCAATGGCCATGCCTGCACCCTGGGCCAGGTAGGGCGGCATGGGGTGGGCGGCGTCGCCCAGCAAGGCGACCAGGCCCTGGGCCATCTGCGCGGCGCTGCCCAGGGGGGCGCGGT
>JAUYGP010000216.1 GCA_030690515.1 Giesbergeria sp. | reverse complement strand
GGAGGCGCCGAGGAGATCCTCGACATCGCGCGCGTGCAGCACCAGATCAGCCACGCCCCGGTGGCCACCCTGACACTGGACTCCACAGTCGCCCAGATCTGGCAAGACTGGAGCAGCCACGACCCTGCACAGCGCCAGGGCCGAGTGACGCTGGCGGCTGGAGAGGTGCATGTGGAGTTCGACACCGAACACCTGCGCCGAGTCCTGGTCAACCTGCTGGACAATGCCTTGCGTTACAAGAGCAGCGAGGCCGATGCACTGCAGTTGAGCACGCGTATCAGCGCCCCTGGCCAAGCCTGCGTGCAGGTCTGGAGCGATGGTGCGCCCATGGACCAATCGGTGGAGCGCCATCTGTTCGAGCCCTTCTTTTCTTCCGAGAGCCGATCCAGCGGCCTGGGCCTGTATATCTGCCGCGAACTGTGTGAGCGCCATGGCGCCACCATCAGCTACCAACGCACCAGCCGACCCACCCCCCGCGACGACATCGAGGGCAATGCCTTCACGGTCAGTTTCCGCAAAGTGGGGCGCCTGCAAGAGTCAGCCACCCTGTTTGACACCATCGTGGTGTGATATGTCCATGAATGCACCTGCTGCCTCTATCCTGGTGGTCGACGACGAACCAGACCTGCGTACGCTGTACGAGCTGACCCTGCTGCGCGAGGGCTACCGCGTGGACACCGCCGCTACGTTGCTCGAAGCCCGCCAGCAACTGCAGGCCAAACGCTTTGACGTGGTCATCAGCGACATGCGCCTACCCGACGGCTTTGGCATGGAACTACTGCAAGACCTGCGCGACCAGCAGCGGCGCGAGCGCTGCGTGGTCATGACAGCCTATGGCTCTGCAGAAAATGCCGTGGAGGCCCTGCGCTCCGGCGCCTTCGACTACCTCACAAAACCGGTCGATCTCAAGCAGTTCCGATCTGTCGTGGCCTCTGCGGTGCAAGGGGGCGACGGGGTTCCACCGCCGCGCAGCACGCGCAGCACCCCCACCCGCGATGGTGCTGCCGACTCCGGAGTCCCTTGCAGCCTGTCGATGGCCCGCCTGGTGGGCGCATCTGAGGCCATGTGCAACGTCAAGCAGCGCGTGGCCAAGGTGGCGCGGGGCATGGCGCCTGTGCTCATCCGGGGCGAATCGGGCACAGGCAAGGAACTGGTCGCCCGCGCCCTGCATGCCAGCAGCCAGCGCGCCAGCGGTCCCCTGGTGGCCGTCAACTGCGGCGCCATCCCCGAGAACCTGCTGGAGGCCGAATTTTTCGGCGCCCGCAAGGGCTCCTACACTGGCGCAACGCAAGATCGCCAGGGGTACTTTCAGGCTGCGCAGGGCGGCACGCTGTTTCTGGACGAAATCGGTGACCTGCCCCTGGCCATGCAGTCCAAGCTGCTGCGCGCCATCCAGGAGCGTAGCGTGCGCCCGCTGGGCTCCACCCAGGAAGAAACCGTGGATGTGCGCATCGTCAGCGCCACGCACCACGACCTGGCCTCGGCCGTGCAGGCCGGGCGCTTCCGGCAGGATTTGTACTACCGGCTTAACGTTATCGAAATCTTCATTCCCCCGCTGCGCGAGCGGCGCGAGGACTTGCCCGCCCTGTGCGAGGCCCTGCTGGCGCGCATTGCGCTAGAGTCGGGCAGCCCCATACCCCAGCTCACCCCAGAAGCGCTGGCCGCCATCGCCACCCACGCCCTGCCCGGCAATGTGCGCGAGCTGGAAAACCTGCTGCACCGCGCCGTAGCGCTGAGCGAAGGTGATGTGCTGACGGTGGAGGCCGCAGGTCCTTCAGCGGCCGACCGCGCCTTCGATATGTCCCCAACAGCGGCCCCCATCGCCCCCGGCAACCCGCCCCCCACGTCCACCACTGCCGAACTTCCCCATGACCTGCAGGCCTGGCTCGACCAGCAGGAGCGCGACATTCTGGTGCGCGCACTGCAAGCGGCCCATTTCAACCGCACCGCCACGGCGGCGCGCCTGGGCATCAGCCTGCGCCAGATCCGCTACCGCATCGCGCGCCTGAACATTACCGCGCCCAATGACGACAACAACGCCGACACCAAATCCTGAACCCACGGCGCCCTCCGTCTGGGTGCAGGGCTGGTACGGCAGCGCACGGCAGCTGCCATCGCCCAACTACGGCTCCCGGCCTGCGCAGGCGCAGGTTGATTTGATCGTGGTGCACTCGATCAGCCTGCCACCCGGCCAGTACGGCGGGCAGGCCGTGCAAGACCTGTTCATGAATCGCCTGGACTGGGACGCACATCCCTACTACCAGGCCATCCGGGGCCTGCAGGTGTCGGCCCACTTCTTCATCGAGCGCAACGGCACTGCCTGGCAGTTTGTCGATTGCGACCAGCGGGCCTGGCATGCGGGGATGTCCGAGTACCGCGGACGCAGCCAGTGCAATGATGATTCGATCGGCATCGAGCTCGAAGGACTGGAGGGCGCAACGTTCGAGCCCGCCCAATACGACACCCTGGCCCGGTTGTGCGCCGACCTGGCACAGCGCTACCCCATTGCCCACATCGCAGGCCACGAGCACATCGCCCCCGGCCGCAAGGCCGATCCCGGGCCGGGCTTTCGCTGGCCACACCTGCAGCGCCTGCTGGGGTGGGATGCCCGCCGCTTTCCAGCCAGCACCCTTCCTGCCTGACGCACGCTGACCGACCGGGACACAGCGGCCCGGATCATGCCCTGGGTGGGGCGGCCTTTCGCATCCCCTCTTCTCTGTTCGGCGACCTGCACAGCGTTTCTACACCAGTGCATGCAGCAGTTTTTCTGTTTCTTAGATACACTACATATAGTGCTTACGTTTCATTTGTACACCTCCTATGGTGTACTGTTGATTAACATCAACCTGTTTTCTGCCCTGTTTCTGGTGGCCCGCACCATCCCCAGACACGATTTCCACCCCCTGACGAGAGGACGCCATGCAAGCTGCCACCCCTATCTCCACCACGCCTATTGCGCCCCTTGTTGCAGGGGCGCGCACACCAGCCCGCCTGTCTGCGGCGGCCTCCGACTTATCGCACTACCAGATCCTCCGGCGCAACGGCGCCGTGGTGCCGTTTGTTCCGCAGAAGATTGCCGTCGCCATGATGAAGGCCTTTCTGGCGGTGCACGGCACGCAGGGTGCAGCCTCGGCCAGCGTGCGCGAGGTGGTCGATCAGCTCACGCAGGCCGTGGTGCGC
The DNA here is from genome assembly GCA_030690515.1 of Giesbergeria sp. Classification (GTDB taxonomy): domain Bacteria; phylum Pseudomonadota; class Gammaproteobacteria; order Burkholderiales; family Burkholderiaceae_C; genus Simplicispira. The sequence continues at coordinate 3,855 of JAUYGP010000216.1, read as the reverse complement.
GCCCTCATGCGTTCGCGCCCCGGCGGCGGCACCTTCCACATCGAAGATGTGCAGGACCAGGTCGAGCTGTGCCTGATGCGCGGCGAACACCACGAGGTGGCCCGTGCCTACGTGCTGTACCGCGAACGCCGCACCCAGGAACGCGCCCACCAATCCGAAACCCAAGCCCCCAGCGCACCGGTACTGCACGTGATCGATAACGGCCAGAGCGTGGCGCTGGACATGCCCCGGTTGCGCAGCCTGATCGATTCGGCCTGCGCCGGGTTGGGCGATGACGTCCAGGCCGAACCCATCGTGCAGGAAACCCTACGCAATCTCTACGATGGCGTGCCGCTCGAAGAAGTGCACAAGGCCGCCATCCTGGCGGCGCGCACGCTGATCGAAAAAGACCCCGACTACAGCTTTGTCACAGCCCGCCTGCTGCTGCACACCATTGCCCGTGAAGTGCTGGACCGCGAAGTGGCACAAGAGGACATGGCGCAGGCCTATGCAGACTACTTTCCGCAATGCATCCGCAAAGGTGTTGAAAACCAGCTGCTGGACGAGCGCCTGCAGCAGTTCGACCTCGACCGCTTGGGCGCAGCCCTGCAGGCCGAACGCGACCTGCAATTCGACTATCTGGGCCTGCAAACCCTGTACGACCGCTATTTTCTGCACGTGCGCAAGACGCGCATCGAACTGCCGCAGGTCTTCTTCATGCGTGTGGCCATGGGGCTGGCACTGGGCGAGATTGACCGCGAGGCCCGCGCCATCGAGTTCTATGAAGTGCTGTCGCGCTTCGATTTCATGTCGAGCACGCCCACCTTGTTCAACAGCGGCACCCTGCGCTCCCAGCTGTCGAGCTGCTACCTGACCACGGTGCCCGACGATCTCGACGGTATCTACGAATCCATCAAGGAAAACGCCTTGCTATCCAAGTATGCGGGCGGACTGGGCAACGACTGGACGCGCGTGCGCGCCTTGGGTAGCCACATCAAGGGCACGAACGGCGAGTCGCAAGGTGTGGTGCCCTTCCTCAAGGTGGTGAATGACACCGCTGTGGCGGTGAACCAGGGTGGCAAGCGCAAGGGCGCGGTGTGTGCCTACCTGGAGACCTGGCACCTGGATATCGAAGAATTTTTGGAGCTGCGCAAGAACACCGGCGACGACCGCAGGCGCACGCACGACATGAACACGGCCAACTGGATTCCCGACCTGTTCATGCGCCGTGTACTGGAAAAAGGCGAGTGGACGCTGTTCTCTCCCTCCGATGTCCCCGACCTGCACGATCTGTTCGGCAGTGCATTCGAGCGGGCCTATGTGGCCTACGAAGCCAGGGCCGCCCGTGGCGAGATCAAGCCCAGCAAGACAGTACAGGCCACCGACCTGTGGCGCAAGATGCTGACCATGCTGTTCGAGACCGGGCATCCCTGGATCACCTTCAAGGACGCCTGCAACGTGCGCTCGCCACAGCAGCATGTGGGCGTGGTGCACTCAAGCAACCTGTGCACCGAGATCACGCTCAACACCAGCGACAGCGAAACCGCCGTCTGCAACCTCGGCTCGGTCAACCTGCTCAACCATCTGGCCCGCAACACAAAGGGCCAACTGGCCCTCGACCATGACAAGCTGCGCCGCACGGTGGGCATTGCCATGCGCATGCTCGACAACGTCATCGACATCAACTACTACGCCGTGAAGAAGGCGCGCGACGCAAACCTGCGGCACCGGCCTGTGGGCCTGGGCCTGATGGCGTTCCAGGATGCGCTGTACGAGCTGCGCATTCCCTACGCCAGCGAAGCAGCCGTGGAGTTTGCCGACCGCTCCATGGAAGCCATCTCCTACTACGCCTACTGGGCCTCCACCGACCTGGCGGCCGAGCGCGGCTGCTACTCCAGCTACCGCGGCTCGCTGTGGGATCAAGGCGTTCTACCACTCGACACGCTAGACCTGCTGGCCCAGGCGCGCGGCGGTTATGTGGAAGTGGACCGCTCGGTCACCCTCGACTGGGACAGCTTGCGCAGCAAGATCGCCCGCGACGGCATGCGCAACTCCAATTGCGTGGCCATCGCACCCACAGCCACCATTTCCAACATCGTGGGGGTAGACGCCTCCATCGAGCCCTGCTTTGGCAACCTGTCCGTCAAATCCAACCTGTCGGGCGAGTTCACCGTGATCAACCACCGGCTGGTGAGCGACCTCAAGCGCCTGGGAATATGGGATGACGTGATGGTCATGGACCTCAAGCATTTCAAAGGCTCGCTGCACGCCATCGACCGTGTACCGCAGGAGATCAAGGCCTTGTATTCCACCGCCTTCGAAGTGGATTCGCACTGGCTTGTCGAGGCCGCATCGCGCCGCCAGAAATGGATCGACCAGGCACAGAGCCTGAACATCTACATGGCTGGCGCTTCCGGAAAGAAGCTCGACGAGACCTACAAGCTCGCATGGCTGCGTGGCCTCAAGACCACCTACTACCTGCGCACGCAAAGCGCGACCCATGTCGAAATGAGCACGGTCAACACACGCCAGCTCAACGCCGTTGCATCGGGCCGCGACGACGGCGCCATCGCATCGCTGGGCAACGCACCGGAGCTGATCCCCGCAAGCGATGTGCGCTTCTGCGCGATCGACGATCCCTCGTGCGAAGCCTGTCAGTAAAACTGCGTACACAGGTTGTTGCACAACGACGACCTCGCAGGTGTTTTCAAGCAACAAAACAGCGCAGCGCAGCGCATAGGCGCTTTTCATTTTTCAGCGCTGCTTCCATAATCCGAACACTGGAAAAACCATGCTGAACTGGGACGAAGAAGTCACATCCTCATCGCAAAGATTTTTCGACGGCGGTCTGCAAGAAAACCGCTCGGCGGCATCGGCGCCGCTCTCTGCATCTCTCGCTAATTCATCTCCCCGCACTTTCACGGCGGATGCGCCCGCGACGTCCACTGCGTCCGAATCAGGAGCAATGCGTGCGCAGCGCGTCAACGCGGCCGACAAACGCATCATCAACGGCAAGACCGACGTCAACCAACTGGTGCCGTTCAAATACAAGTGGGCCTGGGAAAAATACCTGGCCACCTGCGCCAACCACTGGATGCCGCAGGAAGTCAACATGACACGCGATATCGCGCTCTGGAAAAGCCCCAACGGACTGACCGAAGACGAACGCCGCATCATCAAACGCAACCTGGGTTTCTTCGTCACCGCAGACTCACTGGCCGCCAACAATATCGTGCTCGGCACCTACCGCCACATCACGGCGCCCGAGTGCCGCCAGTATCTGCTGCGCCAGGCGTTCGAAGAAGCGATCCACACGCATGCCTACCAGTACATCGTCGAGAGCCTGGGCCTCGACGAGGGCGAGGTGTTCAACGCCTATCACGAGATCGCGAGCATCCGCGACAAGGACGAGTTCCTGATTCCGTTCATCGACACGCTGACCAATCCGCAGTTCAGGACCGGCACGCCGGACGCCGACCAGAAACTCCTGAAGAGCCTGATCGTGTTCGCCTGCGTCATGGAGGGGCTCTTCTTCTACGTCGGTTTCGTGCAAATTCTCGCGCTCGGGCGCCAGAACAAGATGAGCGGCGCCGCCGAGCAATACCAATATATTCTGCGCGACGAATCGATGCACTGCAATTTCGGCATCGACCTGATCAACCAGATCAAAATGGAAAACCCGCACTTGTGGACGCAGGAGTTCCGCGAGGAAATCCGCGAAATCATGAGAAGAGCGGTCGAGCTCGAGTACCGCTATGCCGAGGACACCATGCCGCGCGGCGTGCTCGGGCTCAACGCGCCGATGTTCAAGGAGTATTTGCGCTTCATCGCCAACCGGCGCTGCCAGCAGATCGGGCTGGATGCGATCTACGAAGG
>JAUYGP010000215.1 GCA_030690515.1 Giesbergeria sp. | reverse complement strand
GCAGCGCGGGCCTCGCGCAGCGCGCCCTCCGCGGCGGATTCTCCCTGGCCGATGGCGGTGGCCAGCAGCGCCAACTCATCAAGCTTTTCCACGGCAAAGGCCAGCCAGGAGCGCAGTTCCGTGTCGAGCTGCTCCTCGGCCTGCAGGCCGAGCGGTACATGCAACAGGGAGCACGACGGTGCCAGCCACAGCGTGCCTTGGTGCTTGTCGGCCACGGGCCGCAGGCGGGCCAGGGCCGCGTCCAGGTCGGTGCGCCAGATGTTGCGGCCATCGACCAGGCCCACCGACAGCACCTTGTGTGCGGGCAGCCAGTCCACCACGCCCACCAGTTCTTGCGGGGCGCGCACAGCATCCACATGCAGCCCGGCCACGGGCAACTGGCAGGCCAGGCGCAGGTTGTCCTGCAGGGGCGAGAAATAGGTGGCCAGCAGCAGTTTGGGCGCGCTACGGGCCAGTTGCCAGTAAGCAGATTCGAAAGCGTGGCGCCAGGGGTCGGGCAGGTCCAGGCCCAGGATGGGCTCGTCGATCTGCACCCATTCCACACCCTGGGCTTTCAGGCGCGCAAGCACGGACTCGTACGCCGGCAGCAGCTGGTCGAGCAACGTAAAACGGTCAAAGCCAGCCTCTTTGGACTTGCCCAGCCACAAAAAGCTCAAAGGCCCCAGCAGCACGGCCTTGACCTTGTGGCCCAGCGCCTGCGCCTCGTGCACTTCGTCGAAAAGGCACTCACTGGCCACGCTGAACCGTGTGGCGGCATGGAACTCGGGCACCAGGTAGTGGTAGTTGGTATCGAACCACTTGGTCATCTCCAGCGCAGGCTGGCCAGTGCTGTGCAGCGGTGCACTGCAGCCGTGGCCGCAGTCGGTGTGCGCGTGCACGGCCTTGGCCGATACGCCCCGCGCCATCGCGAAATAGCGCTCCAGCGCAGGCGTGGCCTCGCCAAAGGCAAAGCGCGCGGGCTCGCAGCCCAGCAACTGGATGTGGTTGGCCACATGGTCGTACAGCGCAAAGTCGCCCACGGTCACAAAGCCCAGGCCTGCGTCGGCCTGGATTTGCCAGTGCTGCTGGCGCAGTTGCGCCGCGCTGCCGAGCAGGTCAGCGGCTGTGTTGTCGCCGCGCCAGAACGATTCGAGCGCGAATTTCAGCGCGCGCCGGGCGCCCATGCGGGGGAAGCCCAGGGTGTGGGTCAGCACAGGGCGGGCGGTAGTGTGCGGGGCTTGCGACATGGTGAATTCCTTCTTTTTGGGGTGCAATGCAATGAAGGCTGCAATGGTCGCGCTGCTTCATTTATTATTCAAACGAAAGTTTTGTCGATTCAACTTGAATATTTTTAATGTCACAGTCCATTCTGGAACTGCGCCACCTGCGCACCCTGCAGGCCCTGCGCGACAGCGGCAGCCTGGTGCGGGCGGCGCAGTTGCTCAACCTCACGCAGTCGGCGCTGTCGCACCAGGTCAAACTGCTGGAAGACCGCTACGCCGCGCCGCTGTTTGAGCGCAAGTCGGTGCCGCCGCAGTTCAGTGCCACAGGCAGCCGCCTGCTGGCGCTGGCCGACGCCGTGCTACCCCTGGTGGAAGAGGCCGAGCGCGATGTGGCGCGGTTGCTGATCGGGCAGGGCGGGCAACTGCGCATTGCGGTCGAATGCCACACCTGTTTTGACTGGCTGATGCCGGCCATGGACGCCTTTCGCCACCGCTGGCCCGAGGTCGAGCTGGACATTGTTTCGGGCTTTCACGCCGACCCGGTGGGCCTGTTGCACCAGGACCGGGCCGATGTGGCGATCGTGTCCGAAGTTGACGCCGACGACACGGCCGTGCAGTTCCACCCGCTGTTTGGCTTTGAAATCCAGGCGTTGCTGGCCAACGGCCACCCACTGGTCGAGCGCAGCCACCTGACGGCGCAGGATTTTGCCGCCCAGACCCTCATCACCTACCCCGTGCCCGACGAGATGCTCGACCTGGTGCGCCAGGTGCTGGAGCCCGCCGGGGTGCGCCCGCCGCGCCGCACTACCGAGCTTACGGTGGCCATGCTGCAACTGGTGGCCAGCGGGCGCGGCGTGGCGGCGCTGCCGGTGTGGGCGGTGCAAGGCTATGTGGATCGCGGCTACGTCACCGCGCGCCGTATCGGCCCGCAGGGGCTGACCGGCCGCCTGTACGCCGCCTGCATGCAGCGCACGGCCGACCGGCCCTGGCTGGCCGATTTCGTTTCTGTGACGCGAGAGAGCAGCTTTCTGAGCCTGAAGGGGGTGGCGCTGCTGTAGCCATTCAGCCTTAAAAAGTGTCGGCTGCACATCCGACGGATTCCTGGCGATAGCTATCAAAAATATAGCTTCTAGCGCTTATGAGTAAAGCGCTAGAAGCTATTTTGTTTGTATTTTTAGCGGGGTAAAAATCAGCCCATCAATGTGCCCCGCCGGCATCCACCGCTGCGCCCGCTGACGCTGGCCGGTGGGTCAGCCAGATGGTGGCGATCAAGGTCAAAAACAGAAATGCGGACGCCAGAAAGATGTCGTCCACCGCGCGCGTATAGGCCTGCTGGTCGATCAAGCGGTTGACCTGTGCCAGCGCCTGCGGCATGGTCAGCCCCGACGCGGTCAGGCCGTTGAGCGTTTGGGCAAAGACACCCTGGCCTTGCACTAGCGTTTCGGTCAGGTGGGCGTGGTGCATGGCGGCGCGGCTTTCCCACAGGGTGGTCGCAATCGATACACCCATGGCACCTGCGGTGATGCGTACAAAGTTGCTCAGCCCGGCCGCCGCCGGAATGCGTTCGGGCGGCAGGCCCGAGAGTGTGATGGTCGTCAGCGGAATGAAGAAAAACGCCATGGCCGCGCCCTGAAGCACCGTGGGGATCAAAACGGTGAAAAAGTCGGTCTCGGTGTTGAAGCGCGAACGCATCCACAGCACCAAGGCAAACACAATGAACGCCCCGGTGGCCATGCGGCGCGGGTCCCACAGGCCCACCTTGCGCCCGACGATGGGCGTCAGCAAAATGGCCAGCACCCCCACAGGCGCCAGCGCCATACCGGCGGCCGTGGCGGTGTAGCCCATGAACTGTTGCAGCCACAGCGGCAGCAGCACCACATTGCCAAAGAACAGGGCATAAGCCACGGACAGCGACAGCGCGCCAAACGTGAAGTTGCGGCCCTTGAACAGGCGCAGGTCCACCACCGGGTGTTCGTCGGTCAGCTCCCACACCACAAACACCGCAAAGGCCACCGCCGCAACAATGGCCATGGCAGTGATTTCGCCCGAGGCAAACCAATCGAGCTCCTTGCCCTTGTCGAGCATGAGCTGCAGCGCGCCCACCCACAACACCAGCAGGCCCAAACCAACGCTGTCGATGGGCAGTTTGCGTGTGGGGGTTTCACGTTGCTTGTAGATGGCCCAGGTGAACGCAGCGGCCAGCAGGCCCACGGGCACGTTGATGTAGAAGATCCATGGCCAGGAAATGTTGTCAGTGATCCAGCCGCCCAGAAGCGGCCCTACCACCGGGGCGACCAGCGTCGTCATGCCCCACAGGGCCAGCGCGGTACCCGCCAGGGCGCGCGGAAAACTCGACAGCAGCAGGGTTTGCGACAGCGGAATCATCGGCCCGGCCACCAGTCCTTGCAGCACGCGAAAGAACACCAGCATCTCCAGCGATGTGGCAAAGCCGCACAGCCAGGAGGTGAGCACAAACAGCAGCACGCTCATGCTGAACAGGCGCACGGCGCCGAAACGTTGCGTGAGCCAGCCGGTCAGCGGCACTGAGATGGCATTGGCCACACCAAAGCTGGTGATGACCCAGGTGCCCTGACCGGGGCTCACGCCCAGGTCGCCGGCAATGGCGGGAATGGATACGTTGGCAATCGACGAATCGAGCACATTCATGAACGTGGCCAACGACAGCGCCAGCGTGCCCAGCAGCAGCGTGGAGCCGGTCAGCGGTTGGTGCTGTGCGGGGGGTGTTGCAGGCGTCGCGTTGGCAGGCGCAGGGCCACCTGTGGACGCTTGGGGCGCAGTGGAACTGGCGGCAGTCATGCAAAACCTGGCTTAACGCACCACGGGCGCGTGCACTGGTGCGGCCGCATGGGCCGTTCCATGGGCGCGTGCCGTGCGGGCTGCGCCGGGCGAGGCCATGGCCGCCTTGCGGCCACCCAGGTTGGCCGCAATGATGTTCGCCACCTCGGCGTCTGCCGCCTGGAGCTGGGCGTCAAACACGGTGGTGGACGCCACGGGCGCGGTGCGCGGCGTGTCGGAGAGGGTCTTGCCGCTTTGGTCGGCAATGTCCACCTTCACCACCATCGACAGGCCTACGCGCAGCGGGTGCTCGGCCAGTTCTTTCGGGTCGAGCGCTACGCGTACAGGCACGCGTTGCACCACCTTGATCCAGTTGCCGGTGGCGTTTTGTGCGGGCAGCAGGGCAAAGGCTGCGCCGGTTCCAGCGCCCAGGCCGACGATGCGGCCGTGGTAGATCACCTTGTCACCGTACACATCGGCCTCCAGATCGGCGCTTTGGCCGATGCGCAGGCTTTGCAGTTGGCTTTCCTTGAAATTGGCGTCTACCCACAAGTCGGTCAGTGCCACCAGCGTCATCATGGGGGCACCGGCTTGCACGCGCTGGCCCACCTGCACGCCGCGCTTGGCAACATAGCCGTCAAGCGGGGCCACCAGTTGGGCGCGCTGCACGGCCAGGGAGGCTTCGCGCACGCGGGCTGAGGCACGCTGCACGTTCGGGTGCTGCTCGATCGACACGCCTTCGGTCTGCGTCTGGCTGGCGGCCAGTTGTTCTTGCGCGGCCAGCACGGCCGATTGGGCGGCCGCCACACTACTGCGGGCGGCGGTCAACTGGGCGTTGGCGTGCTGAAACTCTTCCTTGCCCACGGCGCCGCTGGCCATCAAGGGGGCGCGGCGGTTTACGTCGTCTTGCAACCGGGTGGCGTCGGCCTGGGCGCGGGCCAGATCGGCTTTGCGCAGGCTGACCTGGGCTTGCAAGGTGGAGTTGTTGGCAAACAGGGTGCGCACCTCGCGCACGGTTTGCGCCAGTTGTGCCTCGGCCTGGTCCAGCGCCACACGGGCGTCGGCCGGGTCCAGCGTGACCAGCATCTGGCCGGCGCGCACAAAGTCGGTGTCGTCGGCGCCAATGGACACCACGGTGCCGCCCATTTGCGGAGTGATCTGCACCACGTTGCCCGCGACATAGGCGTTGTCGGTCGATTCAAAGTGGCGGCCGTTGAACCAGTGCCAGCCGCCCCATGCGGCGCCGATCAGGGCCACGGAAACGGCGATCAGGGTCAGGCCACGGCGGCGGGCGGTGTTGGCTTCGGTGGCGGTCAGGGGTGCGCTCATGGCGGGGTCTTTCGGGGGTTCGGTCTGTGCGGGGTGTTTGGTAGCGTGGCGGTGTCAGTGCGCGGCAGTGCGCAGGGTGGCTGTGTCGTCGGCCCAGCCGCCGCCCAGCGCTTTCATCAACTGCAATTGCGTGTCGATCTGGCGGGCACGCAGGTCCACGGCCAGGCGGCGCTGTGCCAGGACCTGGCTTTCGGTGCTCAGCACCAACAGGTAGCTGCCCAGGCCGGCGCGGTAGCGTTCCTGGGCAAAACCATAGGCTTTTTCGGCGCTGGCCGCGGTTTCGTGCTGCAGGGCCTGCTGGCGCGTGAGCGACTGCACCGAGGCCAGCGCATCGCCCGCTTCCTTGACGGCTTCGAGTACGGCGCCGTTGTATTGCGCAATGGCGGCGTCCTGTTCGGCCTGGCGCCCGCCGAGCTGTGCCCGCAGGCGGCCGCCGTCAAAAAGGGGCAAACGCAGGGCAGGGCTCACGCCGATCTGACGGGAGCCAGCGTTGAACAACCTGTCAAGCCCCAGCGCGTTCAGGCCCACAAAGGCGCCGATGTTGATGTTGGGATAGAACTCGCTGCGTGCGCTGTGCACGCCTTGGGTGGCGGCTTCCACGCGCCAGCGGGCGGCCACGACATCTGGGCGGCGGCCCAGCAGGTCGGCGCCCAGCGTGTCGGGCACCGTCGTGGGCTGCAGCGCGGCCAGCCGGGGCGCCAGTGCGGCCAGCGTATCGGGCGCCTGGGCACTGAGCACCGCCAGTTGGCGGCGTGCCAGGGTGATTTGTTCTTCCAGTGCCTCGATCTGGGTGCGTGCATCGGGCACGGCTGCCTGGGCCTGGGTCAGTTCGACCTGGCTGTCCAGGCCAGCGGACACGCGTTCGTGCGTTAGCTTTTGCTGTTCTTCACGCTGCGCCAGGGCACGCTGGGCCACCTCGCGCTGCGCTACCAGCCGGGCCAGCGCCACATAGCTGCGTGCCACCTGGGTGGCCAGCAGGTTGGCCGCGGCGGCGGCATCGGCCTGGGCGGCCCGGGCCTGGCCCAGGGCGGCCTGCAATTCGGCAGCGTGCTGGCCAAAGAAGTCGGGTGCCCACGACAGCGATGCCTGTAGGTTGCCGCTGTTGTAGGTGTTGCCCGCGACCGGTGCGGGAACCAGCCCATGGGCGGTATAGCGCTGCCGCGTGGCATCCAGCCCCAGTGTGGCTTGCGGGCCGTTGGCCGCTTCACGCACCTGGCTCAGTGCCACGGCCTGCTCTAGCCGGGCGCGGCTGATGGCCAGGCTGGGGCTTCCCTGCAAGGCCTGCGCGACCAGCGCGTCGAGTTGGGCATCCCCCAGCACCGACCACCACTGTGCTGGCGCTGCGGGGGTGTCGGCTGCGGCGTTCAGCCCTGCGGCTTCGGGCGTGGTTTGGGCCAGGGGCGCATGGCCGGGGCCGGGGCTGGCGCAGCCGCTGGCAAAAAGGGCGGCGGCCAGTGTACTGGCCAGCAGGTTGGCGCGCAGCGGTGCAGGGCTGCGCTGTAGGGGTGTGGTGAACGGCATGGGGGAAGAGAGGGGGTAAATCAGGGTTGGCGTGCTGCGTTTTGGCGCAGCGCTTCGCCATTGGCCAACATGCGGCGCAGCAGGCCCAGCAATGTTTTCCATTCTTCGGGGGTGAAATCGCTGAGGTGGCCGTTGAGCACATCGGACAACACGGCCGGCACCTGCGCGGCCACCTTCTGCCCATCGGCCGTGAGTGCCAGTTGCACCACGCGACGGTCGGTGGTAGAGCGCTCGCGCAAGACGAGGTTTTTAGCTTCCAGGCGGTCCAGCGCGCGGGTCATGGAGGCTGGGTCGGTCTCCAGGTCGCGGGCCAGGCTGGCCACCGTGGTGTCTTTGCAGCGCGAAATTTTGTACAGCGGGAGCCACTGCGCATAAGTCAGGTCGTGCGTGGCCAGTTGCCCGTCGGCCTGGGTGCGGATCGATGACAGCACCTTGCGCATGAGATAGCCCACGCTGTCCTCGGGGGACAGATCGGCCGAGGTATAGAAACCGTTGCGCACGGGTGGGGAGGCTGTAGGCATACCCGTGAATATAGTTGACTAGACAATGATTGGTGCGGCAATTATCTAAAAACCATGAACAAAG
>JAUYGP010000158.1 GCA_030690515.1 Giesbergeria sp. | reverse complement strand
AGCGCTTTGGTGTCCCCATCCCGAACATGCCTCGCCAACAACGGCCGAACCGCCCGCAGCAGGAAGAAGAGCAGCCGCGCGGTGTGGGATCTGGTTTTATTCTCAGCGCCGACGGCTACGTGATGACCAATGCCCATGTGGTGGATGGGGCCGACGAAGTGATCGTCACCTTGACGGACAAGCGTGAATTCAAGGCCAAGATAGTCGGAACCGACAAGCGTACTGATGTGGCTGTCGTCAAGATCGAGGCATCGGGTTTGCCGGCCGTGCGGATTGGCGACGTCAACCGCCTGAAAGTGGGTGAATGGGTCATGGCTATTGGCTCGCCCTTTGGATTGGAAAACACCGTCACTGCGGGTATCGTGAGTGCCAAACAGCGCGATACCGGGGACTACCTGCCTTTCATCCAGACCGATGTAGCCATCAACCCGGGAAATTCAGGCGGACCCTTGATCAACATGCGCGGTGAGGTGGTGGGTATCAATAGCCAGATCTACTCGCGTTCTGGCGGGTTCATGGGCATTTCGTTTGCCATCCCGATCGACGAGGCCACGCGCGTCAGCGAGCAATTGCGCTCCAGCGGACGCGTGACGCGGGGGCGTATTGGTGTACAGATTGGGCAGGTGACGCGTGAGGTGGCTGAATCTCTGGGGCTGGGCAAGCAGCAGGGCGCCTTGGTGAGTGGGGTGGAGAGCGGATCGCCGGCAGAAAAGGCCGGGGTAGAAGCGGGTGACATCATCGTTCGCTTCGAAGGTAAGCCCATCGAGCGGATTGCAGACCTACCGCGCCTGGTAGGCAACACCAAGCCTGGCACCAAGAGCACCGTAACGGTGTTTCGCCGCGGCAGCATGCGCGATTTGTCGATTGTCATTGCGGAGATCGACGGAGACAAGCCTACGGTCAAGGCCAGTGACCGCGATGTCAAACCCAAGTCTTCGAACGCCGCCCAGCAGTTGGGGCTGACGGTTTCGGATTTAACGGGAGCGCAGAAAAAGGAACTGAAACTCAAGGGAGGCGTGCGCATTGATGCCGCTGCTGATGCTGCTGCCCGTGCAGGATTGCGCGAAGGCGACGTGATCCGCGCTATTGCCAACACTGAAGTGAACACGGTGAAAGATTTTGAATCGGCCTTATCCAAGGTGGATAAAACCAAGCCGGTCAATGTGTTGTATCAGCGCGGCGAGTGGGCTCAGTACGCTCTGATCCGTCCCTAGTCCCCGTCGGACCGTCGGGTGTGTTCGGTGCCGTTTCTCGGTGGCAGAAAGACCAGCTAGAGAAAAACCCGGATGTTGGTGGTATGCGGGTAGGGGTGCTATCAACCGATTAGGTAGAATGCACGCTGTTTTTGCGCAAATATGGGTATATCGAATTGTTTCGAATCCCTATTGCGGAAGTTTCCTGAATTGCACAGGCTGCACACGGCGTATTCCTTTGTTTCTGGAGTGGGCCAGGGGTCAGTAGGGCATTTCAGCTGTGGCCTTTGGCTTCACCCGCGTGAGGCCATGGCGCCCCTTTTTTTGGGTGACTTTTTACCTACAATGAGGCTCCAACCATCGCAGTTGCCAAAGATTGTTGGTTCAGGGCGCGTCACCAACCGACGCGCCCTTTTTTGTTGCGATGGTCTTGCACCTTCCTTATTTGACGTTTTCGTTGATGAAGCACATCCGTAATTTTTCTATCATTGCGCACATTGACCATGGCAAGTCGACCCTCGCCGATCGCTTGATCCAGCGCTGTGGTGGCTTGGCTGATCGCCAGATGGAAGCCCAGGTGCTCGATTCGATGGACATCGAAAAAGAGCGCGGAATCACCATCAAGGCGCAAACGGCTGCGCTGCAGTACAAGGCCCAAGATGGTCAGGTTTACAACCTGAATCTGATTGACACTCCCGGCCACGTCGATTTCTCTTATGAAGTGAGCCGCTCTCTCTCCGCCTGCGAAGGTGCGCTGCTGGTGGTCGATGCCTCGCAAGGTGTGGAAGCGCAAACAGTGGCCAACTGCTACACCGCGCTGGACCTTGGGGTGGAGGTGCTGCCTGTGCTCAACAAGATGGATTTGCCGCAGTCCGACCCCGAGAATGCCAAGGCTGAGATCGAGGACGTGATCGGCATTGACGCCGATCACGCTATTCCTTGTTCGGCCAAGACGGGCATGGGCATTGACGAAATTCTGGAGGCCATCGTCGCCAAGGTGCCGGCGCCGCGCGGCAACCCCGATGGGCCGCTGCGCGCCATGATCATCGACAGCTGGTTTGATACCTACGTCGGTGTGGTGATGCTGGTGCGTGTCGTCGATGGGCGCTTGCTCAAGGGCGAGCGCTTCAAGATGATGGCGACCGGCACCGTGTACAACGCCGACAACCTGGGCGTTTTCACTCCCGCCAACGAGTCGCGCGACCGGTTGGAGGCGGGTCAAGTGGGCTTCATCATCGCCGGTATCAAAGAGCTGCAGGCGGCGAAGGTGGGCGACACCATCACGTTGGAAAAGAAGCTGCCGAACAACGCCGGGCCTGCCACCGACGCGTTGCCCGGTTTCAAGGAAATCCAGCCCCAGGTCTTTGCCGGCCTGTACCCCACCGAGGCGAGCGAATACGACCAGTTGCGTGACGCGCTGGAAAAGCTCAAGCTCAATGATGCCTCGCTGCACTACGAGCCTGAAGTGTCTCAGGCGCTGGGTTTTGGCTTTCGATGCGGGTTCCTTGGGCTATTGCACATGGAAATCGTGCAGGAGCGCCTGGAGCGAGAGTTCGACCAGGACCTGATCACCACCGCGCCCAGCGTGGTGTATGAAGTTGTCATGCCGGACGGTGAAGTTGTGATGGTGGAAAACCCCGCCAAGATGCCTGACCAGGGCAAACTGCAGGAAATCCGCGAGCCCATCGTCACGGTGCATTTGTACATGCCACAGGAGTACGTCGGTCCGGTGATGACGCTGGCCAACCAGAAGCGCGGCGTGCAGATGAACATGGCCTATCACGGACGCCAGGTGATGCTGACCTACGAGATGCCGCTGGGTGAAATCGTGCTGGATTTCTTTGACAAGCTCAAGTCGGTAAGCCGGGGCTATGCCTCTATGGACTACGAGTTCAAGGAATACCGTGCGGCGGATGTAGTCAAGGTGGACATGCTGATCAACGGCGAGAAAGTGGATG
>JAUYGP010000155.1 GCA_030690515.1 Giesbergeria sp. | reverse complement strand
CCTGCGCAGCCTCCTGCGGCCTTCTCCACAGCGAAAGATAGGGCGCCAGCAGGAAAAAACCCAGCGCCACTACATGTTCCTTGATCTCGAACACGCCATTCCAGGGCCACAACTGCAGGTCGAACAACATGGTCTTCACGTCGACCCGATACGGGCCGTACAGCACATCGCCTAGCACTACGGTGAGCACGTAGCTGATGGCGATCGATCGCGCATACAGGGGGGCTCGCACGGCGGCAAAGCCGGAGACCACGCCGGCCGGGCGCCCCGCAGGCGCAGTGCGACGCCAAGTGGCTGCAGCCTGGTGGCTGAGTGCGCCCACCAGGAACAGGGAGCACACGCCATGCAGCAGCAGAACGGCAATCATCATCGTGTGTTACCTCCCCATCAGGGTTGTGTTGGTGCTGCCAGGCGGTAGGCATTGCCCTGCGGCTGGCTGGCATACAGCGCGGGAAGAAAGTGCTGCAGCATGCCCACCTCCTCGATCTGGTGGCGTTCCCATTGCCGGAGCATGGCATCCGGGTACATGGCGCGGCGGATGGCCCAGTTGACCATTCCGCCCACCAACGGCCACTCCACGCCGATGGTGCTGACCACCCGGTATTGGGTGCCGTTGGGGGTGACATCAAAGAGATGCTCTATTTCGCCAAACCGCAGGCCGGCCACTTCGGGGACGACCGTCATGCCGGTAGCATCCAAACGGGTCACGCGGCCGGCGCCCTTGCTGTCGAATGGACCAAACCATTCCTCTCGCTCGACCAGCGCCCCGACCCCCATGCCGCTCTGGCCGTCCTGTGCAGGTTCGACGACCCGGATGCGGCCATGTTCTGTGGGGTGGAACACATGGTAGAACGGGTAGCGTATGTCGCCAATGTCTACCGTGGAGATGGGCAGCTTGCGGTACCACCAGGCCAGCATTTCGGGGCGGATGCCGGTCAGCGGCAGATGGGTGATCGCTATGCGCAGGCGGCCATCGGGTAACACCGCGTGCGTAGCATGGGCAGGCCGGTGGTCGGGCACCGGCCAGGGCAGGGTTCTCGGAGCATCGTGCTGCAGGCCCTTGCCGGTCAGCAGCCAGCCCAGCACAGCACCGGCCAGCAGCACGGGCAGAAAGAGGAACAGGCGGTGTTTCAGGGCGCGCATGGTTCAGGCGCGCATTCGGCGTAGTTGCGGCATCGTCAGCATGACCAGCAGCGCGATGCCCGCCAGGCCCATGCCTGCGATGGCAATGGCGCTGGTAATGCCGGTGGCACCCACCAACGCCCCGGCTGCCACACCCGAGGCGGCTGGCACCACCTGCGAAATGATGGAGTAAATGCCCATGATGCGCCCGCGCAGGGCATCGGGGGCCTGGCCCTGGATGCCTGCGATGACGAAGCTGATCACCATGCCACCCAACAGGCCCATGCCACCCAATGCCATGCTCGATGCGGCTGCGCTGCTCCAATAGCTGAGCGATGCAAACAGCAGGCTGGCCGTGATGGTGCCCATAAAGATGGCAGCGCCGTGGTGCAGGTGCTTGCCCAATAGCAGGGCAGCAATGCCCCCGGCAATCAGCGCCAGCGCCATCAGGCCCAGGTAACCACCGCGTTGCAGCTCCGACAGGCCCAGCACCTCACGGGCCAGCTTGGGCAACAGGATTTGCATGGGGCCGGTCATCGCATAGGCCACGATGGCGGCCACGATGAGTTGCGCCAGCAAGGGGTTGGCACCTACGGTGGCAAAGCCCTCACGCAACTCCTGCGCCACGCCCAGGCGGGGCCTGTCGCTGCCATGGGTGCGGGTGCCCAGCAGCAGCAGGGATGAAGCGGCAAACAAGGCCATGCCGGTGGCAAACACGGTGGGCCAGCCCGCGTGGCTGCGCACCACGCCAATGATGACGGGCGCCAGGCCAAAGCCCAGCAATACTTGCAGATTGAAGATGATGGTCGCGGGCTTGAGCTTGCCCTGCGGAGCAATCTGCCCCAGGGTGGCCAGCCGGGCCGGGCCGACAAAAGACCAGGCCAGCCCCCCCAGAAAGGCTGAAAAAAGAATCCACGCCACGCGGCTCTGGTCGGTGGCACCGGCGTCGGTCCACCACAGGCCTGCCAGGCACAGCAGAAACAGAGCCTGTGCGCCATGGATCACACGCGACGGTGCAATGCGGTCGCACAAAACACCGGCAAACCATCCGAACACGATGGAGCTGCCAAACGACAGACCAAAGCCCACACCGGACAACCAGTCTGAGCCCACTTTTTCCTGCAGATACAGGATGACGGTGTAGTTGACCATGTGCCCGCCGGTGAACGCGAGCAGGCACGAGAGATAAAAGCGCAGCATGGTGGGGGGCTGTTTACCGGGGGGTAACCTCGATGAGCGTGGGCTGTGTGTCCTCGATGTGCCAGCTGGGGAAGGAGGCACTGGTCACATAGATCTGTCCCTTGGGCGAAATCTCCACGTCCCGGGTAAAGGTCACCCGGCGCTGCATGGGGAACATGCTCCAGGCCTGGGTGGCAATGTCATAGCGATAGACGGAGTCGGAGTTGGTGCCGTTGACCCACACCTGGTGGCGTGCCCGATCGACATTGAGTGAGTACGGTGTGTCGCTGCCCTTGGGTACAACGGGCAAGTCCAGGCGCATGAATGCACCGGTACTGGGGGTGTAGCGCACGATTTGTGATTCGTTGAAGGCCACGATCCACAGGTTACCGTCTTTGTCACTGCGCAGGCGGCGGGGCCCTTGGAATGGGGTCTTGACCATGGTCACCTTGCCGGTGTCGGGGTCTACCGATGCAATTTCATCGGTGTGCAACCGGGCAATCCAAGCCTTGCCATCGGGCGTGATATCAATGCCGTAGGGCAGCGGCACGCCGGTGGAAACATGGTCTACCTTGACGTAGTTGGCCACGGGAATGCCCCATTCGAGCAGCTTGAAGATGAACGGCGTGAGCTTGACCGTGATGCGTTCCATCAGGCTGCGAAACGGCAGGTCGTAGAGGGTGTATTTATGGGCCGCACGGTCGTACATGCCGACCTGATTGCTCAAGGCCAGGGTGAACCACACGCGGTCCTTGGCGTCAAAGCGCACGGTGTGCGGGTAAAAACCGCCGTCCATGTCGTGGTAGGTAAAGGCCTTGGATTGGGGGTCGAACTCGATCAGGCGCCGCTGGTACGACGGCGTGATGAAGATGTGCCCATCTTTGGGCGACTCGGCCAGCGAGTGGATGCCCTGGTAGGTTTCATGCTTGGGAAAGTCGTGCAGGCGACCGGCCAGCAGGCCGCCGAGTTTCTCGCCCGGCTGCGGGGCGATCTTGTACACGGTGTATTGACCCGTGGCAGGGTCCACTTCATAGACCCTGTCCTGCAGGTTGTCGCCCACGTACACCATGCCGTTGGTGTGCAGCAGCAGGTCGTGCATTTGCGACATGCTGTCGCCAATCGGTATTTCACGGATCGTTGCACTGGCCAGGGATGCATTCCAGGGCGTACCGGTTGGCACCAACGAAGGGTTGGCGTGGATTTTTTTCCAGTGGGCCTCCAGCATGGCGGGAATCGTCTTTTGCCCCTCGCTAGAAAGCCGGGCACCATAGCGCACCATGCGCTGAATGGCTGTATCCCACTCTTGCGCAGAACGCTCCCGGCGCAGCAGGGCGCCTCCTTGCTGGTGGCAAAAATTGCACTGCAGCATGAATTCCTTTTTCAGGGCCGCATTCGCAAAGTCGATGGTGGACGACCAGGCGTTGGCCGGTTGTTGCTCGGCCAGCGCGGCGGGGTCGCGTTCGGGTTCCATGACGATGGCATTGCGGCCCAGTTCAGTAGCCAGGATGCTCAGGTCCTGGTAGCCGGGCTTGCGCAAGCGAATTTTCCAGGGGTGTTCGGCCGCGGGAATATCGGTTTGTCCCTGGGCATCCGTAAAGCGGGCCAACTCCACGTAGGCCTGCTGCAGCTTGCCGCTGGCCGGATAGCCGTTGTCGGAGGTGTCCACGGCGGCCACCCTGACGGGTTGGCGGCTCACCATTACGGTGGGTACGGGTTTGCCGTCGGGGTCTTTGACGGTGATCGGGACTGCGCCCGCCGGTGTGGTCAGCAGTGTGGCGCAGGCCATGCCAGCCGCAGCCATTTTTGCCACAGTGTGTTGAATGCGTGTGCGCATGGTGCGGTCTCCTGGGGTGTTCATTTTTCAAACTCGGCGCGAACGCGGCGCTGCATGGCACGGGCGTAAAAGCCGGGGGCCAGCCGGCTGACCCACCAGGCCAGGCGCGAGGTGCGGTCGGGCAAAAGCTGCGTCTTGCCTTGCGCCAGCGCAGTCAGAATGCGCTGGGCAATGTCGTGCGGCGATGACTCGCCGCCGGTGGTGGTGCGCGGTGACGTGGCCGCTGCGCCCGAACCGCCCAGCGCCGCCGCGCCGATGCCGGTGGCAATAAAGGACGGGCAGATGAGCGTGACCTGCACGCCGCGCTCTTGCACCTCGGTGCGCAGGGTGTCAAAGAAGCCGTGCAGCGCATGCTTGCTGGCGCAATAGCCGGTGCGGCCCAGCAAAGGGGCGAAGCCCGCCACGCTGGAGAGGGCCGCCACCACCCCGCGCCGGGCCAGCAGCTGGGACAGGGCTGCATGGGTCATGTGCACGGTGCCAAAGAAGTTCACCTCCATCACTTTGCGAAGGACGGCCGGGTCGGTGCCTTCGAACAGGCTGCGGTGGGAAATGCCTGCGTTGTTGACCAGTACATCCACACCGCCCCACAGGGCCACAGCATGGGCAATGGCCGCGTCGCAGTCTTGGGGCTGGGTGATGTCGCACACCATGGTCGCCAGTGCGGGGGCATTGCCTGTGTCGTCGACGGGCGCCGTCTTGCGCAAGGATGCGAGTGCTTGCGCGTTGCAATCGAGCGCCAGTACCCGTGCACCTGCCTGTAAAAAAGCCGCCACCAGCGCCTGCCCCAGACCACCCGCTGCGCCGGTGATGACGACACCGCGTGCTTCAAAGCTGCGCATGGTCAGACGACTCTCGCGCTGTCGGCCTGAGAGCGCGCCTGGCGATACAACTCAAACACCTCGGCCGAGGTGTAGGTGGGCGTGTAGCCAAAAGCGGTTTTGAGCTTGGTGTTCAGCAGCACCGGGCGGAAGCGTAAAAAGTCCAGCTGCTCTGGCCCATATTGGGTCAGCCCCAGCGGTTTGAGCACGGCCAGTGCGGCCTGCAGCAGCCAGGCGGGCAGCTGCAGCGTGGGCTTGCTCAGGCGCGCGGCAATCTCGTGGATGGTGAGGGCGCCATCGCCTGCTACGTTATAGATGCCCGGCGGGCCGCCCGACACGGCGCGCACGATGATGCCCACCACGTCCTGGTCCCAGATGAAGACGAAGGGGCTGTCGCTGCCCCGGATGGCCAGCAGGCGGGGCTTTTCAAACAGGTCGGTGATCTGGTTGCGCACCGTGGCGCCGAGGATGGTGCCGATGCGCAGCACCACCTGCTCCAGCGCGGGGTGGCTGTGGCGGTACTCGGCCAGCATTTCTTCCACCAACCTTTTGTGGTGGGCATAGGCAAACACCTTGTTCCCGCGCACGGGCATGTTTTCGGTGAGCCAGGCTGGGTTGTCGGCGTGGTAGCCATAGGCGGCGCCGCTGGACGACACCACGATGCGCTGCACGCCCTGCTGCACGCAGGCTTGCAGCAAGTTGCGGGTGCCGTTCACGTCCACGTCGTATTCAAAGTCACGGCGGCTGTCCTTGCCGGGCGTCACGATGGAAGCCAGGTGCACCACGGTGTCGATGTGATGCCGCGCCAAGGCGTCTGCGATGCGCGGGTCGCGGATGTCAGCTTCTTCGTACACCACGCCAGGCAGGCGCTCGGTGGGCGTGCGGATGTCGTGTGCCACCACCAGGTCCGGGCGGTTCTCCAGGGCCGGGTCGGCCAGGCGGGCAACCACCTGGCGGCCCAGGTAGCCGCAGGCCCCTGTGACGAGCACGCGGTGGGCCGTCATGGCGTGGCCCCTTCAGCCTGGACTGCCGGGGCGCCGCCCGGGTCGCGGCGCTTCCAGTACAAGGCCAGCGTCATGCCGGCCACGATGTGCCAGATGCCCCACCACGCCGTGACGATAGCCATGCCGCCCAGCCCGTTGAAGAAGTTGAAAATC
>JAUYGP010000149.1 GCA_030690515.1 Giesbergeria sp. | reverse complement strand
GTGGTTGTTCGAGCGGCGCGCCGAAGGCGCAAAGCGAGTTCCACGGCGCACCCCGCGAACGAGCACCGCAGGTCGCCCGCAGCGAAGCGCAGGGACGCAGACAGCAGGGTCGCCTTTCTTTTGGGTACTTTTCTTTGGCGAAGCAAAGAACAAGTACCTCGCCCGCCGGGGCGAGACCCGGCCTCCGCCCTTCACCAAAGCACACTTTCAAAAAAGATAGCTGCTACCGCAATCCCAGTAAGCGCCAGAGCCAAAATCATCCAAAAAACAGAAAAGCCCTCACATCACCAATGCCCGCCCCAGCATGACGGGTGCATCCCAAGCCCGGATACGCGGCCGCTGGCACAGGCTGTGGCCGTGCAGCGCATCCACCTTGTCGAGGATGCGCAAGCCCCCTTGCACCACCAGCCGTAATTCCCAGCCGATGCGCCCCGGCAGTCGGTGCACCAGTGGCGCGCCCTCCTGCATCTTGGTGCGTGCCCAGCGGGCGTGCTCGGCGATCAGCGCAGTGGTCTGCGGTGTCGGCTGTAGTGCCAGTAATTGCTGGCGGCTCACGCTGTGGGCGGCGCAGTGGTCGTCGGGCAGATAAAAGCGCCCGCGCGGCAGGTCCACGCTCAGGTCCTGCCAGAAGTTGAGGAGCTGCAGTGCGGTGCAGATGGCGTCGCTTTCGCGCAGGGCCTGCGCGCTGTGCACGCCGTACAGGTGTAGCAGCAGGCGGCCCACCGGGCTGGCCGAGCGGCGGCAGTAGTCCAGCAGTTCTGCACGGGTGGCGTAGCCCGCGCCGTCGCGGGTTTTTTCCACGTCTTGCACAAAGGCGCTGAGCAGGTCGTCCAGCAGGGACACGGGCAGGTGGTGGCTGCGCAGCACGCCCGCCAGGGGGGCAAACACCTCGGGCCAGCGGGCCGATGCGGCGTTGCCCGTGGCGGTGGCATGAAAGTCGGCCCGGTAGATGGCCAGGTCGTGCAGGCGTTCGGCCGGGCTGGCGTTGCCTTCATCGGCCAGGTCGTCGGCGGTGCGGGCAAAGGCGTAAATGGCGGCAATGGGTGCGCGCAGGTGTGGCGGGCACAACCACGAGGCCACGGGAAAGTTCTCGTAGTGGGTGATGGCCTGGGGTGGGGCGGGGGGCAAGGAGGCAGGGGTGTTCACGGCGCTGATTGTCGCTTGACAAGAAAAGGGCGATCACATAGATTACTAACCAGTCAGTCAGTAATATTCCGGACCCATTCCATGCGCACACCGCAAGCACAGTTGCCCCAGCAGGGGCTTTTTTTCGGCCCGTTTCGTCTTTTTCGGTATACCGGCAGTCTAGGCGCGGCTGCGCTTTTGCTGGCCGCCTGCACGCCTGCGGCACCTCCGCCAGAGCCGGTGCGTGCCGTCAAGCTGGTGACGGTGGGAGTGGGGGCCTTGCAGGCGCGTCAGGATTATTCGGGCGAGGTGCGCGCACGCACCGAGTCGCGCCTGGGCTTTCGCGTGGCGGGCAAAATTGTGCAGCGCCAGGCCGAACTGGGGCAGCGCGTGCGTGCCGGGCAGGTGCTGGCCCAGCTCGATCCGCAGGACTACCAGTTGGCATCGGCTGCGGCGCAGGCCCAGGTATCTGCGGCGCAAACGCAGCACGATCTGGCGGCGGCCGACTTCCAGCGGTTTGCAGCCCTGAAGGCGCAAAACTTCATCAGCGGTGCAGAGCTGGACCGGCGCGAGGCCTCCCTTAAGGCTGCCAGGGCGAGTCTGGCGCAGGCCCGGGCGCAGGCTGCGGCGCAGGGCAACCAGGCTGCCTATACCCGGCTGGTGGCGACGGCCGACGGCGTGGTCACAGGCGTGGAAGCCGAGGTTGGCCAGGTGGTGAGCGCAGGCACACCAGTGCTGCGCATTGCGCAGGACGGTGCGCGCGATGTGGTATTTGCCGTGCCCGAGGACAAGGTGGTGCACCTGAAAGTGGGCCAGGTGGTGACGGTGCGTTCCTGGGCCGGTGGCGCGACGCTGCAGGGGCAGGTGCGCGAGGTGGCGGCCAGCGCCGATCCGGTGACGCGCACCTTTGCCGTCCGGGCCGACATCGATGCCGCCCAGGCACCCCCCCTGGGAGCCACCGTGCATGTCATGCCCGCGGCGCTCAGCCTGGTGGGCTTGCCCGCCATCAAGCTGCCGACCACGGCGCTGCGCCAGGAAGGCACGTCCACAGCGGTGTGGGTGTACGACGCCGATACAGGCACTGTACGTTCACAGACCGTGCAGGTGGCCACAGCCGACGGCAACGAAGCCGTGATCGCGGATGGACTGGTGCCGGGCATGCAGGTGGTGAGCACCGGCGTGCATGTACTGACACCTGGGCAGAAGGTCGGAATTTATGAGCAAAAATCGGCTCAAGGGCATGCCAGTAAAGCGCAAGCAGCTACAAAAACAGTAGCTCCTGTGCCTGCTGCGTCGACTTCTGCTTCGGCGACCCGGTGAGCGCACCATGAAGCAAGCGCCACAGAACAACGGCTTTAACCTGTCGGCTTGGGCCATTAACCATGCCCCGCTGACGCGCTACCTCATGGTGGTGCTAATGGTGATGGGCATTGCCGCCTATTTTCAGCTCGGCCAGGACGAGGACCCACCCTTTACCTTCCGCGCCATGGTGGTGCGCACCTACTGGCCCGGCGCCACGGCCGAACAGGTGGCTGAGCAGGTGACCGACAAGATCGAGCGCACCTTGCAGGAGGTGCCGCTGGCCGACAAGATCCGCAGCTATTCCAAGCCGGGTGAGTCGCAGATCATTCTGGAAATCAAGGACAGCTCGCGCTCGAACGAGGTCGCCAACGTTTGGTACAACGTGCGCAAGAAGGTGGGCGACATGCGCTACACCCTGCCGCAAGGCGTGCAGGGCCCGTTCTTCAACGACGACTTTGGCGACGTGTTCGGCGTGATCTATGCGCTGGAAGCCGACGGTTTCAGCTATGCCGAGGTCAAACAGTTTGCCGACGAGGTGCGCCAGAAGCTGCTGCGTGTGCCCGATGTCGCCAAGGTCGAGCTGTTCGGTGTGCAGGACGAAAAGCTCTATATCGAAATCTCGCAAAGCCGCCTCTCCCAGCTTGGGCTGGACATGAACCAGGTACTGGCCCAACTGGGACAGCAGAACGCCGTGGAAAGCGCGGGAGTGGTGCAGACACCGCAGGACCAACTGCAGGTGCGTGTGGCGGGGCAGTTTCGCGCCATTGAAGAATTGCGCGCCATGCCGATTCGCGGTGCCTCGGGTGCGCAGTTGCGCCTGGGGGATATTGCGACCATCCGGCGCGGGTATGTTGAGCCCACCGCCGTCAAGGTGCGGCATGAGGGGCGCGAGGTCGTGGCCTTGGGGGTTTCGATGGTCAAGGGCGGCGACATCATCCGCCTGGGCAAAGCCTTGAATACCGCCACGGCGGACATCGAGAAAACGCTTCCCGCCGGAGTGCGGCTGGCCAATGTGCAGGACCAGCCCCAGGCCGTGGCGCGCTCGGTGAATGAATTCGTCAAGGTGCTGATCGAGGCCGTGGCCATCGTGCTGGCCGTGAGTTTTGTCAGCCTGGGCCTGCACAAGCGGGCGGGCCAGCAGCCCTGGTGGCGGCGTTGGTACATTGACCCGCGCCCGGGGCTGGTGGTGGGTATCACCATCCCGCTGGTGCTGGGCGTGACTTTTCTGGCCATGTGGTACTGGGGCATCGGGCTGCACAAAGTGTCGCTGGGCTCGCTCATCATTGCCTTGGGCTTGCTGGTGGACGATGCCATCATTGCCGTGGAGATGATGGTGCTCAAGCTCGAAGAGGGCTACGACAAGATGCGCGCGGCCACCTTCGCCTATGAGCTGACGGCCATGCCCATGCTCACGGGCACGCTCATCACGGCGGCGGGTTTTTTGCCCATTGGTATTGCGCGGTCGGCGGTGGGCGAGTACGCCTTCGCCATCTTCGCCGTGACGGTGATCGCGCTCGTGCTGAGTTGGCTGGCCTCGGTGTACTTTGTGCCCTACCTGGGCACGTTGCTGCTCAAGCCCCCTGCACACGTGGTGGCAGCAGGCATCACCGATGACCCGCATGAGGTGTTCGACAGCCCGTTCTACACAAGCTTCCGCCGCCTGGTGAACTGGTGCGTGGAGCACCGCTGGGTCACCATTGGCGCCACGTTGCTGACTTTTGCGTTGGGTATTGCGGGTATGGGAGTGGTGCAGCAGCAGTTCTTCCCCGATTCGAACCGGCCTGAGGTGCTGGTGGACCTGTGGTTCCCCGAGGGAACGTCTTTTGCAGGCAACGAGGAGGTCACCCGCCGCGTGGAGAAGCGCCTGATGGAGCAGCCCGGTGTTGCGTCGGTCAGTGGCTGGGTGGGCTCGGGTGTGCCACGTTTCTATTTGCCGCTGGACCAGGTGTTTCCGCAAAGCAATGTGTCGCAATTTATTGTGCTGGCGCAAGACCTCCAAAAACGGGGTGCCTTGCTGCGGACGCTGCCAACCATACTGGCGCAGGAGTTTCCCGAGGTGCGCGGCCGGGTCAAGCTGCTGCCCAATGGGCCACCGGTGCCTTATCCGGTGCAGTTCCGTGTGGTGGGGCCGGAGCCGTCGGTGCTGCGCGCCCATGCCGATGAAGTCAAGGCCGTGATGCGGGGGCACGCCAAAATGCGCGGCGTGAACGACAACTGGAACGAATCGGTGAAGGTGCTGCGCCTGGAGGTTGACCAGGACAAGGCGCGCGCCTTGGGCGTAACCAGCCAGTCCATCGCCCAGGCCTCCCGGGTGATGCAGTCGGGCATGACGGTGGGGCAGTATCGAGAGGATGACAAGCTGATCGACATCGTGTTGCGCCAGCCTGAAGACGAACGCCGCGCCATCACCGATATCGGCAACGCTTATCTGCCCACAGCGTCGGGCAAGTCGATACCACTGACGCAGATTGCCAAGCCAGTGTTTGCCTGGGAGCCTGGTGTGATGTGGCGCGAGAACCGCGAATACGCCATCACGGTGCAGGGCGATGTGGTCGAGGGCATGCAGGGCGCCACGGTGACACAGATGCTCTTGCCCGAGATGCGCAAGATCGAGGCCGCATGGCACCAGAGCGGGCAGAGGGCCTACCGCATCGTGGTGGCTGGTGCGGTGGCGGAAAGCTCCAAGGGTTCGTCGTCCATCGCGGCGGGCGTGCCCATCATGCTGTTCATTACTTTCACGCTGCTCATGCTGCAATTGCACAGTTTCAGCCGTGCCATATTGGTCTTCCTGACCGGCCCCCTGGGCATTGCCGGGGTGGCCGGGGCGCTGATTCTGCTGGGGCGCCCGTTCGGTTTTGTGGCGCTGCTGGGCGTGATTGCACTCATGGGCATGATCCAGCGCAATTCGGTCATCCTGATCGATCAGATCGAGAAAGACCGCGAACGCGGTGTGCCGGCATGGGACGCCATCGTCGAGGCGGCGGTGCGCCGCCTGCGGCCCATCGTTCTGACGGCCGCAGCCGCCGTGCTGGCCATGATCCCGCTGTCCCGCAGCGTGTTCTGGGGGCCCATGGCTGTGGCCATCATGGGAGGCCTCATTGTGGCCACGGTGCTCACGTTGCTGGCCTTGCCCGCCATGTATGCAGCGTGGTTCCGCGTACGCAGGCCCGAGCCCGTGATCGGCGATGGGGCCGTATCAGGTTAAAATAAAAAGTTAACCAGTTTCATGCGGGCGGCAGTTTGTATTGCCGCCCGCTTGTTTGATGACCGCGCGGGTGGCGAAATTGGTAGACGCACCAGGTTTAGGTCCTGACGGTAGCAATACTGTGGGGGTTCGAGTCCCCCCCCGCGCACCACCCCTTTGAAACTTGTCCGGACACGGTGCCACTGCACGGCAGTTGGCACGTTTAACCAGAAATTTAGGAGTAGCCATGGCTGTTACCGTTGAAACCCTTGAAAAGCTCGAACGCAAGATCACGTTGAGCCTGCCCCTTTCTGCCATCCAGAGCGAGGTGGAAACGCGCCTCAAGCGTCTGGCACGCACGGTCAAGATGGACGGTTTCCGTCCCGGCAAGGTGCCGATGAATGTGGTTTCGCAGCGTTACGGCTATTCGGTGCAGTACGAAGTGCTGAACGACAAGGTGGGTGAGGCGTTTGCCCAGGCAGCCAACGAAGCCAGCCTGCGCGTGGCCGGCCAGCCGCGCATTACCGAAAAAGACGGCGCGCCTGAAGGCGAGGTGACCTTTGACGCCGTGTTCGAGGTGTTTCCAGAAGTCAAAATTGGTGACTTGGCCAGCGCCGAAATCGAAAAACTGTCGGCCGCTGTGGACGATGGCGCCATCGACAAGACCGTTGACATTCTGCGCAAGCAGCGCCGTAGCTTCGCTCAGCGCGCCATGGACGCCGCAGCACAGGACGGCGACCGCGTGACCGTTGACTTTGAAGGCAAGCTCGACGGCGAGACCTTCCAGGGCGGCAAGGCCGAGGACTTCCAGTTTCTGGTGGGCGAAGGCCAGATGCTCAAGGAGTTTGAAGATGCCGTGCGCGGCATGAAGCCGGGCGAGAGCAAGACTTTTCCGCT
>JAUYGP010000146.1 GCA_030690515.1 Giesbergeria sp. | reverse complement strand
GGTGGGTGCGAGCTGTGTGCCGAACTGGCGAAACGGCCAGAAGCGGTGCACCCAGGTGGCGAAGTTGCCCGCGCCGTTGCAGAAGACGGTGTCCTGGGGCAAGACCTTGCGCAGGTGCTGCATCACCGCGCCCATCTGCAGATCGCCGGGGATGCGGATCGGAGTTGGGTCGCTCCAGGCCTGGTAAGCGGTGTGCGCTGCCTGCACGGCCTGCTGGCGCTCAGCACTGGGCGCTTGCGCGGGCTGCAGGGGCAGCGCGGCGCAGAAGGCCGTGGGCGTGGCGTTGATGGGCAGTTCTGCCTGGTACACGCGGCCCAGCTCGTCCGGGTCGGGGTACACATGCACCAGCGGGATCTGCGGCGTGGGGATGTCCAGCAGGGTGTAGCCCTGTGCGGGTACTTCTGAAAGCCGCCCGCCGATGAGCAGCAGCAGGTCGGCGCCGCGCAGGCGTGCGAGCAGTGCCGGATTCACGCCCAGGCCCAGGTCGCCTGCGTAGCAGGGGTGCTGGTGGTCAAACAGCATCTGGCGCCGGAACGAGCAGGCTACGGGCAGGGCATGGGCGGCGGCGAAGTCCTGGAAGCGGGCCACGGCTGCGGCGCTCCAGCGGCTGCCGCCGACGATGGCCATGGGCTTGCGGGCCTGGCCCAGGCGTTCGAGCAACTGCGCCATTTGCGCCGGGCTCGGGGCCGCCTCAATGACTTGGTAGGGGCGTGCGGCGGGCGCTTCGACGCGTTCGACCAGCATGTCCTCTGGCAGGGCCACCACCACCGGGCCAGGGCGCCCGCTGCAGGCCACGCTGAAGGCGCGTGCCACGATCTCGGGCAGGCGGCGCGCGTCGTCCACCTCCGTCGCCCACTTGGCCAGCGGGCCAAAGGCGGCGCGGTAGTCCACCTCCTGGAAGGCCTCGCGCCCGCGCGCGCCGCGCTCGATCTGGCCGACGAACAGCACCAGGGGCGTGGAGTCCTGCATGGCGATGTGCACGCCCGCCGCCGCGTTGGTGGCGCCGGGGCCGCGCGTGACGAAGCACACGCCGGGCCGCCCGGTGAGCTTGCCGTGCGCCTCGGCCATCATGGCCGCGCCGCCCTCCTGGCGGCAGACGGTCAGTTCGATCGGCGCATCGTGCAGCGCGTCCAGCACAGCCAGGTAGCTTTCGCCGGGCACGCAGAAGATGTGCTGCACGCCATGCAGCACGAGCTGGTCGACCAGAATCTGGCCACCGGTGCGTGGTGTGGAAGGGGTGGGGGGTGTTTTAGATGACATTGCGTTCGATCAGGGGTCTGTTGTCCAGAATGCGCTGCCATTGCAGCGGTGCCAGGTCCAGTGTTTGCCAGCGGCCGGTGAGTACCAGCTCTGCCAGGCCGCGCCCGATGGCCGGGCATTGCTGCAGGCCATGGCCCGAGAAGCCGTTGGCAAAGTACAGGTTGTCGCAGGCCGGGTGCAGGCCCAGGACGGCGTTGTGGTCGAACGCATTCATCTCGTAGTAGCCCGCCCAGGTGCTGCGCAGGCGCAGCGCCTCGAAGGCCGGGATGCGCTCGGCGAGTTGGGGCCACACATGGTTTTCGAAGGCGGCATGGTCGGGTTCGAGCGGCAGGTCGTCCGGGTCCGCGTCCTCGGGTGGGCAGAAGCCCGCGATGAAGCCCGCGCCCTCGGGCCGCAGCCAGATGCCCGAGGTATCGATGAGCAGCGGGCAGCCGGGGAGCGCCTTGGGGCAGGTGAAATGGAACACCGTGCGCCGCTTGGCAAACACCGGTAGGTCGATGTCCAGCCACCGCGCCACCGGCCGTGCCCAGGCGCCTGCTGCGTTGACCACAGCGCTGCACTCCAGCCGCTGGCCATCGGCCAGGCGCAGCGCGCTGATGTGCTGCACGCCGCCGCTGGCCTGCGTGTCCACGCCCACCGCTTCACCCTGCACATAGCGCGCTCCCTGGGCCCGGGCCTTGCGGCGCAGGGCCTGCAGCAGGCAGTAGCCGTCAAACCAGCCCTCGCCCGACAGGCCCAGCGAGCCGAGCGCGACGCCCTCTGTGGCCAGCCACGGAAAGCGCTCGCGCAGCTGCCCGGGCGAGAGCAGCGCTACGTCGGCGTCCATGCCGCGCTGCACCGCATGGTTGTCGCGCAGCACGGCCTCGCCCGCCGGGCTGGCCAGGTAGAGATAGCCCGCCTCCACGAGGTCGATGTCCGGGCGCTCGTCACCCACTTGCAAACGCGCGCCGATGTCGCGCAGGAATGCGATGCCGAACTGCGAGATAGCGATGTTGATCGGGCTGGAGAATTGTTGTCGGATCGAGCTGGCCGACAGCGCGGACGAAGCGCGTGCATAACTGGGGTCGCGCTCGACCACCACCACGGGCTGCTGCGGCGCCATCTGTGTCAGAAAGCAGGCGATGGCGCTGCCGATGGCGCCCCCACCGACGATGGCAATTGGCATCTTCGAGTTCTCCTTGTGCGGTTACTGGGCGGGGCCTTGAAGACCGCACGGCCCAGGCAAGTGG
>JAUYGP010000096.1 GCA_030690515.1 Giesbergeria sp. | reverse complement strand
GGCGCGCACGGGGTGGCCCTGTTCGCCAAACACATCCCATAACGTGGTGGGGCAGGCGCCCGGCGTGGGCAGTGCCAGCCCACGCTCCTGGAGCACGGCAGCCAGCTTGTCGCTGACGGTGCCCGGCTGGCTGGCACCTGTGAGGTCGCCCTTCACGTCAGCCATGAACACGGGCACGCCAATGCGCGAGAAATTCTCGGCTAGCGTTTGCAATGTGACCGTCTTGCCCGTGCCGGTGGCCCCCGTGATAAGACCGTGGCGGTTGGCCAGCCCGGGTAGCAGGTGGCATTCGATGGTGTTGTGCTTGGCAATCAGCAGGGGTTCGGCCATTTCGGGTTTCCTCGGGGGTAGCAGTGCGGGCAAAAGTAAAATCGCGCACAGTAGATTAAATCAATACAAAGGACTTCCCATGGCAGGTCATAGCAAATGGGCGAATATTCAGCACCGCAAGGGGCGCCAAGATGAGAAGCGCGGCAAGATCTGGACGCGCATCATCCGCGAGATCACCGTGACGGCGCGTGCCGGTGGCGGTGATCTGTCGACCAACCCGCGCCTGCGCCTGGCGGTGGACAAGGCCAAGGCGGCCTATATGCCGGCCGACCGCATCAAATACAACATCGACAAGGCTTCAGGCACGCTCGAAGGCGTGAACTACGAGGAAATCCGCTACGAGGGCTACGGCATCGGCGGCGCGGCCATCATTGTGGACACCATGACCGACAACCGCGTACGCACCGTGGCCGAAGTACGCCACGCGTTCAGCAAGCATGGTGGCAACATGGGCACCGAAGGTTCGGTGGCGTTCCAGTTCAAACATGTGGGGCAGCTGGTGTTTGCACCGGGCACCGATGAAGACAAGGTGATGGAGCTGGCGCTGGAAGCCGGTGCCGACGACGTAGTTACAGACGACGATGGCGTGATTGAAGTGCTGACCGCGCCGAGCGAGTTCGAGGCCGTGAAGAACGCGCTGGAGGCAGCAGGCCTGGAGCCTGCGGAGGCCGGTGTCACCATGCGCCCCGACGTCACCATTGAGCTGTCCGGCGACGATGCCGAACGCATGCAGAAACTCCTGGACGTACTCGAAGACCTCGACGACGTGCAGGAAGTCTTTCACAACGCGGCGATCTGAGTCAGGCGAAAAAAT
>JAUYGP010000117.1 GCA_030690515.1 Giesbergeria sp. | reverse complement strand
TGCGGACCATTGTGCGCATTCCGGAGTCAGAAGTACACGACTCCTCACACAGATCGACACGCAAGGACACCCGGCCTGCCTCGGTGAACTTGATGGCATTGCTCAGCAGATTGAGCAGCACCTGCTCCACGCGCCGCGCATCACTGACCATGCGCCCCAAGCTCTCGGCCATCCCCACCTCCAGCTGCAGTTGCTTCTTGTCCGCCAGCGGACGCACGATGTCCAGCACCTTGCGCACCGACTGTGCCAGATCAAACGGGTCACGCGCCACCTTGAATTCGCCCGCCTCGATCTTGGAAATGTCGAGCACATCGTTGATCAGCGCCAGCAGGTGGCGCGAGCTGTCGCGCACCATGCCCAGTTGCTTGGACTGCTCCGCAGTAAGCGGCCCCGCCAGCCCCTGCAGCACGATGCCCGTGAACCCGATGATCGAATTGAGCGGCGTGCGCAGTTCGTGGCTCATGGTGGCCAGAAAGGCCGACTTGATACGATCGGCGGCCTCGGCGGCCTCCTTGGCCTGGCGCATGGCGACAGCTGCTGCGCGCTCATCGGTCACATCTTCCATCACGCCGACAAGGCCTCTGGAGAAGTCCTCAGGATCGAGCGCGCGCACAAAAATGCGGCTCCAGAACAGGCTTCCATCCTTGCGCACCATCTGCTCTTCGCGCTGGTGCGTTTCGCCCTGCGCCACTTTCACGCGGATGCTCTCCCCGGCATGGACATAGGCTTCTTCCGAAACATACCAGTCTCGGGTGGTTTTTCCCAGCAGCTCACCCGGGGCGTATCCCAGAAGCTGTTCGAGCTTGCCGTTGCAGCGGCAAACCATGCGATCCTGGATCAGCGCAATGCCCGAGTTGACGGCCTCGAAGATCGCCTCCTGTTCATCGTGCGCCGCCTTCAATGCGGCCTGGGCACGTTTGATCGGCGAGATGTCCACAATCACGCCGACCATCCCGGAGGGTTGCCCATCGCCCCCCCGAAAACCACTGACCGAATACAGCGTCTGGTGCATGAGCCCGTCGGCAAACGGAATTGCCGCCTCACGCGAAACGGTGGCCCCTTCGGCCAGAACACCACCATCCTCCGCCTGGTAGGCCCGCCGGTCTGCCAGCGGCAGGTATTCCAATTCCAGCACGGTCTTGCCGACGAAGGCCTCGCGGCAGACCCCGAAAGCCTCCTCGTAGGCACGGTTGCAGCCCCTGAAACGCAGGTCTGGCCCTTTGTAGAAAATGGGATTAGCGATGTGGTCAATGATGGCCTGGAGAAACGCGCCGAGCTCAGTCAACTCCCGCGTTCGCTCCTGCACGCGCGCCTCTAGTTCACGGGCATGGGCCTGGGCCTGCTCGTAGAGGCGCGCGTTCTCCATGGCCAGCGCCACCGGGCCGCACAGATCCTCCACCACTTCGAGCACGTGGGCAGACGGGCGCTCAGGCTTGCGCGAGAACAGGCACAGCACGCCAATGGCGCGGTCCTGCACCGTCAGCGGGAAATAGGCATTCCAGCACACCGTGGCATCGTGCACATTGCCACAGGCCTGCACCTTGCCGTGCGCATCGCCAGCCACCAGCGTGTGACGCAGCTCCTGCGCCATTTTTTCGAGCATGGCAGGACACCCCGCATCACACAACGGGCCCCCACCAGCGGCACGGGCTGTGGGTTCCATGGCGCCGATGCTCGCACCTACCCGCAGGGTGCCCAGGGCTTCATCGCGGGTGCATAACACCCCTCCATCAAAACCGGTGATTTCCAGTGCACCCTTGGTGGCCTCGTCCAGAACGGCGGACAGTTCCCGCCGGGAACCGGTGGCCCGCAAGGTGCGGTTGACGACCAGCATTTCCTCATTGCGTTGGCGCAGCTGCGCCGTCCTGGCGGCAACCTGCCTGCGCAAAACCAGCAACCCCACGGCACTGGCCAACAACAACGCCCCGGCGGCCGATCCCACCGGAACAAGCCAGGCTGGCGAGGCGGTGCGCACCTCGTCTACCGCCCATCGCCTCAGAGATCGGTAGTACAGCGAATCTGAGTTTTTCTTGTATTCGATCAGGTGGCGGTCCAGGGCTTGCAGCAGGGCCTGGTTACCCCGCAGCGGCGCAGCAAAAAACAACTGCGACGGGCTGAAAATGATGGCCGTGTCCTGCAAGCCATAGCGGGCTGCGTTGCGCACGCCGAAAAACCGGTTGGTGACGACGGCGTCGGCCTGCCCCTTGGCAACGGCATCGAACGCCGCGTCGTAATCGGGGCGCGTGACCCACTGCACCTCCAAGCTGAAGCTGCGGGCCATGTCCCCCAGCTGGCGCTCCTGGATCGACCCAGCCAGCACCGCCACCCGCTGCCCCTGCATGTCCAGAATCGAACGAATGGTGCTGCCTTTGCGGGCATAGACCTGGTTCCAGCTCGCCAGAACAGGCTCCTGATGAAAGGAATACAGCTTTTCTCGCTCCGGGCTGCGAGCGACGTCGGGCATCAGGTCGATCTCGCCCCGGGACAAGCGGTCGAGTCCCTCGGCCCAGGTCACTGGAACGTAATGCAGCGTCCACCCCTCTTGGGCGGCAATGCCCGCGAGCAGATCAACAAAGATGCCTTCCGGCTTGCCTTGTTCCGAGAGAGAAATTTTGGGGCTGTTCTGGTAGACACCCACGCGCACGGTCTGCTCCGCGCTTGCCTGCGCCCACAGTAGCAGTCCCAGACACAGCAACAGGCCGCGCCCCAAGGCCCGTTGGAAGTACCTTGCTTCAGAAGTCTGACACGGTTGCCCCATGAATGAATCCCCCCGCAAAAGCCGAAGAACGAGCATCGCCTTACCCGTCGTGGTTGCGGCGCATGATACGCGCGGAGCATGTACATTGCGCCTTGAAACCGCACCAAAAAGCCGCTGCATCGCACGCCTGCGCCGTTCACGCACGACTTCTGATCGTGGTCAAGATGTGAGGGGGAAAGCAGCTATCCAAGGGATTCACCTGAGGACGAATTCACCTCGGCCAGACATAGACTTTGGTTCGCTGCGCCGCTTCGGCTGCAGTCCCGTGGACTGGAGATTGCCTTGCAGCCTACCAATATCGCTCCCCCAGAGTATTTCCACAAGGTCGTTGACTGCCAGTGGGCTTGCCCTGCCCACACCCCGGTACCGGAGTACATCCGGCTGATCGGCCAGGGGCGGTACGACGATGCCTACATGGTCAACTGGGTGTCCAACGTATTTCCCGGCGTGCTGGGCCGCACCTGCGACCGCCCCTGCGAGCCGGCCTGTCGACGTGGACGGGTGGAGGAGAGCAATGGCGCACAACCCGAGCCCGTCGCCATCTGTCGCCTCAAACGTGTGGCAGCCGACCACAAGACCGGCGTAAAAGAACGCATGCCCGCCATCGCGCCATCCAATGGCAAGCGGGTGGCCTGCGTGGGGGCGGGGCCATCGTCGCTGACCGTGGCGCGTGACCTGGCGCCCCTGGGCTACGAGGTCACGGTGTTCGACGCCGAAGCCAAGGCAGGCGGCTTCATCCGCAGCCAGATCCCACGGTTTCGCCTGCCCGAATCAGTGATTGACGAGGAAACCGGTTACATCCTTGACATGGGTGTGCGCTTTCGTGGCGGTCAACGCATCGACTCGCTGCGCACCTTGCTCACGCAGGGCTACGACGCCGTTTTTGTGGGCAGCGGAGCGCCCCGCGGGCGCGACCTCGACATCCCGGGTCGAAGCGACATTCAAGACAACGTCCACATCGGCATCGACTGGCTGGCCTCAGTGTCCTTCGGGCATGTCACGCAGATTGCACCACGCGTCATCGTGCTCGGGGGCGGCAACACCGCCATGGACTGCTGCCGCTCGGCACGGCGCCTGGGCGGCACCGACGTCAAGGTCATCGTGCGCAGTGGCTTTGAGGAGATGAAGGCCTCGCCCTGGGAAAAGGAAGACACCCTGCACGAGGGCATTCCTATCCTGAACTTCCACGTGCCCAAAGCCTTTGAGCACGAAAACGGCCAGCTCACCGCCATGACTTTCGAGGTGGTGCAGGCCCAGTACGACGCGCAAGGCCGCCGCAGCCTGGTACCGACGGGTGAGCCCGATGTGCGCGTGCCCTGCGACGTGGTGCTGATCGCCGTGGGCCAGGAAAATGCGTTTCCGTGGATTGAGGACGATCTGGGCATTGCCTTTGACCGCTGGGGTTTGCCGCAGCTCACGCCAGACACCTTTCAGTCCACGCTGCCGCAGCTGTTCTTCGGTGGCGACGCGGCCTACGGCCCCAAGAACATCATCACTGCCGTAGCGCAGGGGCACGAAGCGGCGGTCTCCATCGACCGCTTCCTGCACGCCGAAGACGTGCGCCAGCGCCCGGCACCGCGCACCAACCTGATGTCCACCAAGATGGGCATCCACGAGTGGAGCTACGACAACGACGTCTCCAACGACCTGCGTTTCAAAGTGCCGTGGGCCAAGGCCGAGGTGGCGCTGGCCAGCATCCGGGTGGAAGTGGAGCTGGGGTTCGACGCCGCCACCGCCTTCAAGGAGGCCAGCCGCTGCCTGAACTGCGATGTGCAGACGGTGTTCAACCGCTCCACCTGCATCGAATGCGACGCCTGTGTGGACATCTGCCCCATGGACAGCATCACTTTCACCTTCAATGGCGAAGAGGACGACTTGCGCACCCGGCTGAAAGCCCCCGCCGGGAACCTGGCGCAAACGCTGATGGTCTCGGCTCCGCTGAAAACCGAGCGCATCATGGTCAAGGATGAAGACGTCTGCCTGCACTGCGGTCTGTGCGCCGAACGCTGCCCCACGGGCGCCTGGGACATGCAGAAGTTCCGCCTGGATACCACCCAGGCCGGCCCCGGCTGCCGCGACGCCCAGATCACCCGCCACACGCTGGAGGCCGCATGAAGCCCATCGAAGCCGTCAACGACTTTGTCATCAAGTTCGCCAACGTCAATGGCTCGGGTTCGGCGTCCGCCAACGAGCTGTTCGCCAAGGCCATCCTGCGCATGGGCGTGCCGGTCAGCCCGCGCAACATCTTCCCCAGCAACATCCAGGGCATGCCGACGTGGTACGAGGCCCGCGTGTGCGAGCGTGGCTATTCGGGGCGGCGCGGCGGCGTGGACATGATGGTGGCCATGAACCCGCAGACCTGGGATGCCGACGTGGCCGAGATTTCGCCCGGCGGCTATCTGT
This sequence comes from Giesbergeria sp., assembly GCA_030690515.1. Taxonomy (GTDB): domain Bacteria; phylum Pseudomonadota; class Gammaproteobacteria; order Burkholderiales; family Burkholderiaceae_C; genus Simplicispira. Next base: position 3,856 of record JAUYGP010000117.1, on the reverse strand, counting down.
TCTATGACAGCTCCCGGCCTATTCCTGCGTCCAAGTTCCGCCAGGACATCACCGTCATCGGCGTCCCGCTGACCGAAATCAGCAACAAGGCCTACACCGAGCCGCGCCAGCGCCAGTTGTTCAAGAACATCATCTACGTGGGCGCCCTCTCCATCCTGCTCGACGTGGAAGCCGAGGTGTTTGAGAAGCTCTTCGCCGAACAGTACCGAGGCAAGGAAATGCTGCTCGAATCCAACGTGCGCGCCCTGCACCTGGGGCGCGACTACGTCAAGGCGCACCTGCAGGCACCTCTGGGCATCCGGGTGCGCCGAGCCGACGAAGTAGGTGACCTGATTTTTACCGACGGCAACAGCGCAGCCGCCCTGGGCTGTGTGTACGGCGGCGCCACGGTGGCAGCCTGGTACCCGATCACGCCGTCGTCGTCGGTGCCCGAGGCCTTCCAGAAATACTGCGACAAGTTCCGCGTGGACCCGGACACCGGCCGCAGCAACTTCGCCATCGTGCAGGCCGAAGACGAACTGGCCTCCATCGGCATGGTGGTGGGTGCCGGCTGGAACGGCGCCCGCGCTTTCACCGCCACTTCGGGCCCCGGCATCTCGCTGATGACGGAGTTCATCGGCCTAGCCTACTTTGCCGAGATTCCGGTCACCATCATCAACGTGCAGCGCGGCGGGCCGTCCACCGGCATGCCCACGCGCACCCAGCAGTCGGATCTGCTCGCCTGCGCCTACGCCTCGCACGGCGACACCAAGCATGTGCTGCTGTTTCCCGAAGACCCGCACGAATGCTTTGAACACGCTGCTGCAGCACTGGACCTGGCCGACCGGCTGCAGACCCCCATTTTTCTCATGACCGACCTGGACATCGGCATGAACCAGCGGCTGTGCAAGCCCTTTGCCTGGGACGACGCACGTACCTACGACCGGGGCAAGGTGATGACTGCCGAGGAGTTGGAGGCAGGCAAGGATTTTGGCCGTTACAAGGACGTGGATGGCGACGGCATTCCCTGGCGCACTTACCCCGGCACGCACCCCACCAAGGGCAGCTTCTTCACGCGCGGCACCACGCGCGATCCCTATGCCCGCTACTCTGAACGCGGGCCGGACTACATCTACAACATGGAGCGATTGCTGCGCAAATTCCGCACCGCCGCCGACCTGGTGCCCCAGCCGGTGCTGCGCAGCGCAGACCAAGCTACGTCGTTAGGCGTGCTGTACTTCGGCTCCACCAGCCCGGCCATGCAGGAAGCGCTGGATGTTCTCACCGCCGAAGACATCCACATCGACGCCCTGCGCCTGCGCGCTTTCCCCTTCCCGGATTCGGTGGACCGCTTTATCGCCGCACACGAACAGGTATTTGTGGTGGAACAGAACCGCGACGCCCAGATGCACGCCCTGCTGGTCAACGAGCTGGGCGTGGACCCGGCGCGCCTCGTCAAGGTGCTGCACTACGACGGCACGCCGATTACGGCGCGCTTTATCACCCGGGCGATTCAGACCCATCTGCAAGGCGCCACGGCGTTGATCAAGGAGGCCGCATGACCTACCTCGCCAAGCCCCGGCTGCACCACCCCACGCTGACCCACAACAAGGTGGGCTACACGCGGCGCGACTACGAAGGCCGCATCTCCACCCTGTGCGCGGGCTGTGGGCACGACTCTATTTCGGCGGCCATCATCCAGGCCTGCTGGGAACTCGACATCGAACCCCACCGCGTCGCCAAGCTCTCGGGTATTGGCTGCAGCTCCAAAACGCCAGACTATTTTCTGGGCGCCTCGCACGGCTTCAACACTGTGCACGGGCGCATGCCCTCGGTGCTGACCGGCGCCAACCTGGCCAACCGCGACCTGCTGTATCTGGGCGTCTCGGGTGATGGCGACTCCGCCTCCATTGGCCTGGGCCAGTTCGCCAATGCCATGCGCCGGGGCGTGCGCATGGCCTATATCGTCGAGAACAACGGCGTCTACGGCCTGACCAAGGGCCAGTTCTCGGCCACGGCGGATCGGGGCTCGCGCAGCAAGAAGGGCGTGGTCAACAACGACAGCCCGGTGGACCTGGTCGGCCTGGCGCTGCAACTGGGCGCCACCTATGTCGCGCGCAGTTTTTCGGGCGACAAGGAGCAATTGGTGCCGCTCATCAAGGGCGCCATCGGCCACGGCGGAGCGGCCTTTATCGACGTCATCAGCCCTTGTGTGACCTTCAACAACCACAGCGGCAGCACCAAGAGCTACGACTATGTGCGCCAGCACAACGAGGCCGTCAGCCGCATCGACTTCATGCCCCGGCACAGCGAGATCACCGCGCAGTACGCGCCGGGCGAAGTCATCGACGTGCAGCAGCACGACGGCAGCCTGCTGCGCCTGCGCAAATTGCACACCGACTACGACCCGTCCGACCGCTACGCCGCGCTCAGCTACATGAACGCCCACCAGGCGCGCGGCGAAGTGGTGACCGGCCTGCTCTACCTCGACCCGCAGGCCACCGACCTGCACCTGTCCCTCAACACCAGCGACACACCGCTGAATAGCATGGGGCCGACCGAACTATGCCCCGGATCGAAAGCGCTGGAAAAACTCAACGCATCGCTGCGCTAATTCCATTTCCGAATCATTTGTGACGCGAAGATGAGCCGCAGACATTGCTGTAGCAAGGCAAGGCGAAGTCGACAATGTCACGGATGATTTAGAAAGGGAATAACCCCGTTGTCCCCTGCAAAAGGAGCCTTGCCATGGCCGAACGCACCGTCTTTCAGTCGATCTCTCAGCGCCACGTGGTCAGCCTGGGCCCCCAAGCCAGCGTGTGGGAGGCGGCCTGCGTGATGACGCGCGCCAACTGCGGCAGCGTGCTCATTCTCGACACCCTGGGCGCTCTGCTGGGCATCCTGACCGAGCGCGACCTGATGACGCGCGTGCTGGCCAAGGCGCTCAGCCCCGAGGCCACGCTGGTCTGCGACGTGATGACGCCGCACCCGCAAACGGTGGCCCCCGACATGAAAGTTTCCGAGGCGGTGCTGATCATGATCGAGCGGGGCTTTCGGCACCTGCCCATCGTGACGCCTGCCGACAAGATTCTGGGCGTTTTTTCGGTGCGCGACGCGCTGCCCCGCGAGATCGGGGATGCCGTGAGTCTGGCGGAGTTCAACGACCAGGTGAACGACGCCCTGGGATAAGTCTGTGCCAAGGCATCATTGCACTTCTCGGCGCCACGCAGCTTGACGGACAATCGCCCCCATCCATAGACCATACGAGGTAAGACCGCACCATGGGTATTTTTGACCGCCTCTGGGGCAGCCCACGCAAGCCCGCCCCCCGGCCCGACACCAGCACACCTGCCGACGCACCGCTGCTCGACCTGGAACCAGCCGATGCGGTGGAGCGACGCCAGCGCGATCGCAAGGACGCGCGCAAGGGCATCAAGGCGTTGATCATCGATGACTCACCCACGGTAGTGGCCGCGCTGCGCAAGATTTTGCGCTCGGCCGGATACAACACCCTGGAAGCTCTGGACGCCGAAAAGGGGCTTGCGCTGATGGAGCAGGAGCCGCCCGACCTGGTGTTTCTGGACATCATCCTGCCCGGCATGAATGGCTTCAACGCCTTGCGGATGATTCGCAAGAACCCGACGACCCAGCACATTCCGGTCATCATGATCAGCGGCAACGAGCACGCCACCGAACAGTTTTACGCCAACCGCATTGGGGCCGACGATTTCATGAAGAAGCCCTTCTCGCGCTTCGAAATCTTTGCGCGCATCGAGAACCTGCTCGATGCCAGCCAGATGCCGCGGCGCAAGCCGGTCTGACGATCGGCCCCTGCGCCCGGCTGGCGGTCAGCCTGCTTTTTTCAGAATGACGTAAA
>JAUYGP010000110.1 GCA_030690515.1 Giesbergeria sp. | reverse complement strand
TTGCCGGGCTCTAACTTCTGGTGGCGGTGGATGTTCTCGACCACCACGATGGCGTCGTCCACCAGGATACCGATGGAGAAAATGAGCGCAAAAAGCGACACCCGGTTGAGCGTGAAACCCCAGGCCCAGGACGCGAACAGCGTGGCGGTCAGCGTGAGCACCACGGCCGTGCCGACGATGGCTGCCTCGCGCCGCCCCAGGGCGATGAACACCAGCGCCACGACCGACGCGGTGGCGAACAGCAGCTTCTGAATCAGTTTTTGGGCCTTGTCGTTGGCGGTGGCGCCGTAGTTGCGCGTCTCGGCCACCTGCACTGCGGCGGGAATGACGGTGTTTTTCAGGGCCTGGGCACGCGCCATCACTGCGTTGGCCACGTCGATGGCGTTCTCGCCAGGCTTTTTGGTGATGGCGATAGTGACGGCTGGATACTCTGCCGCCTTCTCGCCGGCCGTGCCGTGCCACACATAGCGGCTGGGCGGCGGCGCGCCATCGCGCACCTGGGCCACTTCGCGCAGGAACACGGGCTTGCCACTGCGCACGCCGACCACCAGGTCGGCCACTTCATTGGCATCGCGCAGGAAGGGGCCGGACTCGATGGCCACGGAGCGGTTGCCGCCCAGCAGCTCGCCCACGGGCAGACCGAGGTTGGCGGACTGCAGCGCCATGCGCAGGTCGGCCACGGTGACGCCCATACCCGCCATGCGGGCGGGGTCCAGTTCCACCATGATGGCGCGGCCGGGGCCACCGATGGTGGTGACTTCGCGCGTGCCGGGTACGCGCTTCAAATCGGCCTCCACGCTGTGCGCAACGCGCTCGAGGTCAAAAGCGCCGGTCTCCTGCTGGTCGCTGAACAGCGTGAGCGAGACGATGGGCACATCGTCAATGCCCTTGGGCTTGATGATGGGGTCCATCACGCCCAGGCCCTTGGGCAGCCAGTCGGCGTTGGAGTTGACGGTGTCGTACAGGCGCACCAGCGCCTCGGTGCGCGGCACGCCCACCTTGAACTGCACGGTGAGAATGGCCATGCCGGGGTGCGAGAGCGACATCACATGCTCGGCGCCGGTGATTTGTGAGAGCACCTGCTCGGCCGGAATGGTCACCATCTGCTCCACGTCGCGCACGCTGGCGCCGGGGAACGGAATCAGCACGTTGGCCATGGTGACGTTGATCTGCGGCTCTTCTTCGCGCGGCGTCACCATCACAGCGAAGGCGCCCAGCAGCAGCGCCACCAGCGCCAGCAGCGGCGTGATTTGCGCGCTTTGGAAGAACGCCGCAATGCGCCCCGAAATGCCCATGCCCTTGTGTTTCTGCTCTTGCATGTCGGGCCTTTCAGCGTGCGCGGGTGGCGGACTGTGGGTCGAGGACCACGGCATCGCCTGGCGCCACGCCACTCAGTACTTCGACGCGGTCGCCATCGACCCGGCCCAGGCGCACCTGGCGCAGCAGCGGTTTGCCATTGGCGTCTTGCACATACAGGCCGGTCATCTCGGCGCGGCGCACGATGGCGGAGACCGGAACGGTCACCCTCTTGCCCTGGTCTGCGGTGTCGACGGTTGGTAGCCACAGGCGGGCAAACATGCCGGGAACGACGCCCTGTACGCTGGCGGGCAACTCGGCGCGCACCTGCACGGTGTGCGTGGCGGCGTCGATGGTGGGCAGCACTTGCACGCGTGCGGCTTGGGGCCATTGCTGCGCGGCGGGCAGGCCGGGCAGTTCCACGCGCACGGCGTCCGCTTGCACGCGCGGCGCCAGCGACTGCGGCACGGCGGCCGTTACGCGCAGGCTGCTGGGGTCGTAGAGCGAGAGCAGGGTGCGGCCCGGCATAGCCATGTCACCGAGTTGTACTGGCACCTCGGCCACCACGCCAGCATAGGGCGCACGCACGATGTTGAGCGCCGCCCCGGTGCGCGCCGCACCGGCCTGCGCCGCCTGGGCCGCCACCTGGGCGCGGGCCGCCTTGTAGCCAGACTCGGCCTGGTCGAGGGCCGACTGGCTGATGTATTTCTTCTGGAACAACTGTTTTTGCCGTTCGTATTCCCGCGTGGCGACATCCAGCGAAGCACGGGCCGCCTGCACCTGGGCATCAACGGCAGCGGCGCTTTGGTCGGCGGCGCGGGCGTCAATGCGCAGCAGCAATTGCCCCGCCTTGACGGTGTCGCCCGCCTTGACGTTCAACTCCACCACGGCGCCGGGCATCTGCGCGGCCACCACCGTCTGGCGCACGGCTTCAACCACGCCGTCAAAGCCGGTGCGGCCCTGCAGGGCTGCTGCCTGTGCGGGAGCAGTCTGCAGATCAGCCGCGCTGACCGTGCCGGCCAGTGCCAGCGTGACAGCCAGTGCCTTCATGAGGGGATGGATTTTCAGCATGGTTTTCTTTCGCACGCCCCGCTTTACAAGGCGAGGCTGGTCAATCAGGAGGTGTTGGGCTATTATTTGCGCAACTAACTAAATAGTCAATAAGTTGATTATTCCATCCTCCCCATCACTATGAAGCACATCCCAGCGCCCGTCCATTGCGATCGCCTGGACCAGTTGCCCGATGCCGCACTGGACCAGGTGGCTGCGTACTTTCGCGTGCTCGGTGAGCCCACGCGTCTGCAGTTGCTGCAGTGGCTGGGCGAAGGCGAACGTACGGTGGGGGAGTTGGCCGCGCTGTGTGGATGCAGCATGGCCAATGTCTCGCGTCACCTGGCGTTGCTCACACGCCATGGCTTGCTGCAGCGGGAGATGCGTGGTCACAACGTTTGGTACCGGCGCGCCGACGCCTCGGTGGATGTGCTGTGCGACGGCGTCTGCGGCCACATCAGCCGCCACTTCGAGCGGCTGAGCGGCGAGCGCAGTTTCCCCCCTCCGGCCATCACATAGCGTCGCGCCAGCCCGCTCCCACGGCCTGAAACAATGCTGCGCTGTCGGCCAGGCGCTGCGCCTGCGCCGCCACCAGACTGCTGCGCATTTGCAAGGCCTGTTGTTCGGCCACCAGCCATTGCAGATAGCTGGCGGCACCCAGGTTGAGCTGTTGCTGCGTGGTCTGCAGGCTGGCCTGCGCGGCGGCATCGGCGCGTACCAGGGCGCCGAGCACCTGGGCATCGGCCTCGGCGGCGCGCAGGGCATCGGCCACGCTGCGAAGGGCGTCGAGCACCACCACCTGGTATTGGGCGGCAGCGGCGTCCAGTGCAGCCAGTGCAGCGCGTTGCTGCGCTGGCAACGCCGGGTCAAACAGGGGCTGTGTGAGCTGGGCAATCAGGCCCCACACTGCAGAGCCGCCGCCAAACAAGGCGCCTGTGGTCAGTGCCTGGCTGCCCAGGCTGGCGCTCAGGCGAAGCTGTGGGTACATGCGCGCCACGGCCACGCCATGGTCTGCGCTGGCCGCCTGCACCAAGGCCTCGGCGGCCTGGATGTCGGGGCGCTGGCGCACCAGTTCAGAGGGCAGCACCTGCGGAAGCGCGGCGGGCAGCGTGAAATCGCGCAGGGTGAAGGCGGGCAGCGGTGCTGCGCCTGGCGTGCGCCCGGCCAGCACAGCCAGCAGGTGGCCGCTTTGCACCGCCTGCTTGTGCAGCAGCAGAATGGACGCACGGGTCTGCTCCAGCGCGGCCTGCAGTGCGTGCTCATCGGCAGGCATGGCCTGGCCCAGACGCACGCGTTCACGGGCGAGGGTGCTTTGTGCCTCCTGGTTGCGTGCAATCGCCTCCAGGGCTTCGGCCTGGGCGGCGATGCGAGCCTGGGTGATGGCGGTGCTGGCCAGGCGTGCCGCCAGGTCCAGACGGGCCCCGGCGAGCTGGTAGCGACGGTAGTCGGTGCGTGCCGCCAGGGTTTCCAGGGCACGCCGGTTGCCGCCCGACAGATCGATCTGGTACTGCACGCCCACGCTGGCGCTGTGCAGACTGAAGGTGCGCCCGTCGCCCGGCAGTCCCTGCGCGCTGGGCGAAATGTGCTGGCGTCCACTGCCCACACCAAGGTCAACGCGCGGTAGCTGCGTGGCGCGCTCCTGCGCACCTTGCAGCTCCTGCGCCTGTCGCAGTTGGGCCTGCGCCGCTGCCAGCGTCGGGCTGGCCTGCAGAGCCTCGGTAGTCAACGCGTCGAGTGCGGGTGAGCCCAATTGCTGCCACCAGGGGGCTTCCAGGTCGATGTCGGTGCGCCAGGGTTGGGCCGCGCCAAAGGCCGCGTCGGCCGCTCCGGTTTGTACCGGTGCGGCCAGGGTAGGCAGGGCACCCTGGTCTGGCAGGCTGGGGGCCTGGTAGTCCGTTCCGGCAGCGCAACCCGCCAACAGGGCGGTCAGCAGCAAAGCCAGAGCGGTATGCCGATGGGGCAATGAGTGTGAAAGGGGATGGTGCATGGAATGCTCCTGTTCAACCAGTGCGGCTAGTGCGGCCAGGCCGCATGCGCCAGGCCAGGGTGCCGATGACCAGCCACACGGTGGTGCGCAAGGCCATGGCCGCCATCGTGCGCACCTCAAAGGCGCCGCCGTTCATGACATACACGCCAAAGGCCGCAAACACCAGGGCGGTCGCCAGTGCAATTCCCAGCGCCAGCCCTGCAGCCCAGCTTTGGCGCCGCCACAGCGCAATGCCGGCCACCACATAGGCAAAACCCGCCAGAAAGTTGAACCAGAGCACAAAGGGCACATAGGCCCCGGCAGCGGTGCGTGCGGCTTCGCCGCCGAACAGCACGGTGCCGCCCTCTTTGAGGGTCATCAGGCCAAAGAGCACAGCAAGGACGCTGGCGCCGCGCAGCCACGGGCTGGGTTGCAGCAAAGGTGTCATGGGGTGGCCTCCTGGAGATTGAGTGTGCTCATGGCGTGCGCCCTTCGCCCGCTTCTTCGTGCGTGACGCCGTCGCGGATGTGGTAAATCCGCTTGAAAGTCGGAATGATCTTTTCGTCGTGCGTGACCACGATCACGGCGGTCTCAAAGCGCTGCGCCATGTCGTTCAGGATGCGAATCACCGCCATGGCGCGTTCGCTGTCGAGTGGCGCCGTGGGTTCGTCGGCCAGCACCACCGGCGGGCGGTTGACGAGGCCGCGTGCAATGGCCACGCGCTGCTGCTCTCCACCGGAGAGGGACGAGGGCATCGCGCGGGCTCGGTGGCCTACGTCCAGCGCATCCAGGAGGTCACGCGCCCGCTTGCGTGCCTCACCGTTCGGCACCCCGGCCAGCATGGGCAGCAGGGCGACGTTGTCGGTGACGTCCAGAAAGGGAATCAGGTAGGGTGCCTGGAACACGAAACCGATGCGGTCGCGCCGCAGCGCACGCAAGTCGCGAATTTTCCAGCCGTTGTCGTAGATGACTTCGTCGCCGAGCGTCATGCGTCCAGCGCTCGGCTCAATCACCGCACCGAGGCATTTGAGCAGCGTGCTCTTGCCGGAGCCGGATGGACCGATGAGGCCTACGACCTCGCCCGGCGCGACGACCATATTGACGTCCTTGAGCGCGTCCACGGCGGTGTCGCCGTGACCGTAGCGCTTGCGCACGCCTTCGATGAGAATTCCTCGACCTGTCATGTCAACCTCCCACCGCTTCGGCTGGATCGACCTGCAGCGCGGCGCGGATGGCGACCCCGCTGGCCAGTACGCAGATGACCAGAATGGCCCCCAGTCCGGCCGCGGTGTCCTGTGGCACCAGCAGTACGTATTTGGGGAAGGCGGGCGCCATCAACGTGGCAGAAATTTTGCCCACGACGAAGCCGATCAGCCCCAGGCCCAGTGCCTGCTGCACGATCATCCCGGCGATCGTGCTGTTGCGCGTACCGATGAGTTTGAGCACTGCGATTTCCCTGATCTTTCCCAGCGTGAGCGTGTAGATGATGAAGGCTACGATGGCTGCGCTGACCACCGCCAGAATGGCCAGGAACATACCGATCTGCTTGGCCGAGGTGGCGATAAGTTTTCCGATCAAAATTTCTTCCATCTGCGCGCGCGTGGTGGCCGTGAGGCGCTGCCAGCGGTGAATGGAATCGGCCACCTCCTGCGCATCGTGCCCAGCCCGCACGCGCACCAGTACGGCGTTGACCGACGTGTTGGCGCTCTGCGAGGCGATCACCGCATCGAGCAGGCCGGGTACGCCGGGGCGGTTGAAGGCGGGGTTGGCGGCGGTGCGGTGGCGGCTTTGCCAAAGCGCGTCGTTATCGCGCAGGAACTGCGCGGCCTGTGCATCCTTGAGTGGGATGAACACCATCGGGTCACCGCCTGAGGACACCATGCGCCGCGTGAGCCCGACCACGGTGTAGCTATTGCGCCGGATCTGGATGCGTTCGCCCAGCGCCAGGCCGCTGGCGATGTCGGCCACCGCTTCGTAGTGGCTGCGCGTAATTTGTCGCCCCGCCACCAGATAGGGTGGCCAGCCGGGCGTGCCGCTGCCGCCCGGTGCGATGCCGACGACCATGGCGCGCACGTCGCTGGCCGCAGCGCCAGCCTTGCCCCCCAGGCGCTGCACCTGCATGGTGAGGTAGGTGACGTTGGCGGCGTCCTGCACGCCGGGCAGCGCCCGCAGGCTGCGCCAGGTGTTGTCGTTCAGGCTGGATGGCTCTGCGTACGGGCCCAGCGTGCCCTGCTGCACCACCCAGATATCGGCGCCGCTGTTGTCCAGCAGTGCACGCCCATCGTCCACCATGCCGCGGTACACCCCGGCCATGGTGAGCGTGACGCCAATCAGCAAACCCAGGCCGATGCCCGTGAAGACAAACTTGCCCCAGGCATGGAGGATGTCGCGGCCGGCCAGGCTGATCACGGCGCCCCCTTGGCGATGCGGTCGACGATGTGTGTGCTGCTGTTCGCACTCAATTCCTTCTCGCTGTAGACCACGATGCGCGCGCCCTCCGTCACACCGCTTTGCACTTGTACACGGCCGTCGAGATCAGCCTGCCCCAGCACCAGGGGGGCAAAGTGCAGGCCGCTCTCGGTCAACTCCCATACCCCCATCTTGCCGCCCACGCGCCGTAGTGCAGCGTTGGGAATGGTGGGTGCCGCAGCCAGTTCCGGCAGAGTAATGGTGACTTCTGCCAGCGTGCCCAGTGGTGGGAGGGGGCTGGGCAGGGCGCTCAGTACCACCTTGGCCAGGGTTTCTTCGGTGACTGCATCGGCCAAGGGCTCGACGCGCAACAGGCGCGCGGCCAGTGGCGTGCGCGTGTCCGAGCGCAGCAGCACTTGGGCGGGCAGGCCGGAGCGCAGGCCCGTGGCACTGGTCTGGTCAAAGCGCACGTTGACCCAGAGGCTGGCCGGGTCCACCAAGTCGACCACGGATTGCCCTGTCACCACG
>JAUYGP010000088.1 GCA_030690515.1 Giesbergeria sp. | reverse complement strand
CGTGGTGGGCAAGGCGCTCAACCTGGCGCACCTGCAGCGCAAGCAGAACGCCGACAAGCGCCTGTCCATCTTTTTCTGGAACTACCCACCGGGCGAAAAGAACCTGTCCGCCTCGTTTTTGAATGTGCCGCGCAGCCTGCAAACCACGCTGGCCGCGCTGCAGGCAGCGGGCTACGACACCGAATCGCCGTCGGAGCCGCTGTTGATCGGCAATCTGCAGCGCCTGCTGGCACCGTCGTACCGCCAGGGCGAGTTGGAGCCCCTGCTGCGCGACGGCCTGGCCGCCACCCTGCCCGTGGCGCAGTACCGCCAGTGGCTGGCCACGCTGCCCGCGGCCACGCAAGAAGCCTTGCGCGCGCGCTGGGGCGAACCTGAAAAATCGAGCATGGTGCTGCGGCGCGGCGGCGAAGCCGTGTTTGTGGTGCCGCGCCTGATGCTGGGCAAGATCGCCATCCTGCCGCAGCCGCCACGCGGCGAGCAATGGGACGACAAGGAAAAAGCGCTGTACCACTCGCCCAGCGCCCTGCCGTCGCATTACTACCTGGCCGCCTACCTGTGGGCGCGCGAGCAGCAAAAAAGCGACGCGCTGGTGCACTTTGGCACCCACGGCAGCCAGGAATGGCTGCCCGGCAAGGAGCGCGGCCTGTCGGTGTTCGACCCCGGCATGCTGGCCGTGGGCAACGTGCCGGTGGCCTACCCGTACATTGCCGACAACATCGGCGAGGCCCAGCAGGCCAAGCGCCGGGGCCGCGCGGTCATCGTCAGCCACCAGACGCCGCCGTTCAAACCTGCCGGGCTGCACGCTGCACTCACCCACATGCACGATCTGCTGCACGCCTGGCTGGCGCAGGACGACGGCGTGGTCAAGGAAAAAATCAAGGCTGACCTGCTGGCCGCCGTGCAGAAAGAGCACATCGACCGCGACATGGCCTGGACGCCCGAACGCACGCGCAGCGAATTCCCGGCGTTTGTGGACCTGCTGCACAACCACCTGCACGAGCTGGCCGAAACCGCCCAGCCGCTGGGCCTGCACACCCTGGGCCGTGCGCCCGAAGAGCAGCACCGCCTGGCCACCGTGCTGCTGATGCTGGGGCGCCCGTTCTGGGAAGCTGCGGCACTGCACGCCGGAGCACCGGCTGCCGATGTGGACGAGGCGCTGATTGGCGACTACAGCCGCCTGGCGCAGACGGCGCCCTACCAGTTGCTGCAGCGCCATGTGATCGAGGGCCAGAGCCTTGAGGCCCTGCCAGCGGCGTTGCAAACCGGCATCGCCAAGGCCCGCACCGCCTACGCCCACATTGGCGCCGACCAGGAGCTGCCCGCCTTGCTGCAGGTGCTGGCCGGGCGGCATCTGCCCACGTCGTACGGCGGCGACCCCATCAAGAACCCCGACGCCTACCCCACGGGCCGCAACCTGTATGGCTTTGACCCCTCGCGCGTACCCACGCCCCAGGCCTGGGCGGCAGGCAAGGACGCTGCCGAGCAACTGATCGCTGAGCACCAGCGCCTGACCGGCAAGGCGCCCACCAAGTTGGCCGTGTCGCTGTGGTCGGTGGAGACCATGCGCCACCAGGGCCTGCTCGAAGCCCAGGCGCTGTGGCTGCTGGGCGTGGAGCCGGTGTGGGACGACGGCGGGCGCGTGACCGGCGTGAAGCTGGTGCCGCGCAACGTGCTGGGGCGCGAGCGGGTGGACGTGGTGCTGTCGGCCACCGGCCTGTACCGCGACCATTTCCCCAACGCCATGAAGCAACTGGCGCGCGCCGTGCAACTGGCGGCCCAGGCGCAAGGGCCGGGTGAAGACGGCAACCCCGTGGCGGCGCACACGCGCAGCATGGCCGCCAAGCTGCGCGCCCAGGGCATGGGCGAGCAGGCTGCGCTGGCGGCGGCGCAAACGCGCATCTTCTCGTCGGAGTCGGGCAACTACGGCACCGGTCTGGACAACGCCACGCTGGCCACCGACAGCTGGCAGGGCAAGAAAGAGGGCGACCGCAAGCTCGCGCAGCTGTACCTCTCGCGCATGCAGTACGCCTATGGGCCGGACGAATCCACCTGGGGCAGCCTGCCGGGGGCGGCGCAGGAGGGAAAAAGCGGTATAGGCGGCAACGGCGGCAAGGCACTCAACCTGTATGCCGAGCACCTGCGCGGCACCGAGGGCGCGGTGCTCTCGCGCAGCTCCAACCTCTACGGCATGTTGACCACCGACGACCCGTTCCAGTACCTGGGCGGCATTGCGCTGGCCGTGCGGCACCTGGACGGCAAGGCGCCGCAGCTCTACATCAGCAACCTGCGCGGGGCAGGAAGTGGCAAGGTCGAAGGCGCGGCGCAGTTCCTGGCCAAAGAGCTGGCTACGCGCCAGTTTCACCCCGGCTACATCAAAGGTCTGATGGCCGAGGGCTACGCGGGCACGCTGCAGGTGCTGGATGCCACCAACAATTTCTGGGGCTGGACAGCGGTGGCGCGCGAGATCGTGCGCGACGACCAGTGGCAGGAGATGGCCGACGTGTATGTGCGCGACAAGCACCAACTGGGCCTCAGGCGCTGGTTCGAGGCCAACACCCCGCACGCCGTGGCGCAGACCATGGAGCGCATGCTCGAAGCCGCGCGCCAGGGCTACTGGAAGGCCGACCCCACGATGGTGGCCGAGCTGAAAGAACGCTGGCGCGACCTGGCGGAGCGCTTTGATGTGCGCACCGACAACGCCCGCTTTCAAGCGTATGTGGGCCAGGCGCCTGCGGCCCACAACCCGGCGGCGCCCGCCGCACCGGGCTACGGCCTTGATGCCCCGTTGGTGCAGGCTGCGCCGCCTGCCGCCGCACAGGCCGCTGCGCCGCCGCCGCCCGCCGAGCTACCGCAGCCCACCACACCGCCGCAATCCGCAGAACCCCCCGCTGCAGAGCCCCCGGTGGTCAGCGGCCTCTTGATGGCGC
>JAUYGP010000083.1 GCA_030690515.1 Giesbergeria sp. | reverse complement strand
CGTGGTGGTGGGCCTGGGCGGCTACATCAGCTTCCCCGGCGGGATGATGGCCGTGCTGGCGGGCAAGCCCCTGGTATTGCACGAACAAAATTCCGTGGCTGGTATGGCCAACAAGGTCTTGGCCGGTGTGGCCGACCGGGTGTTCACCGCGTTTCCGCAGGTGCTGAAAGAGGCCCAATGGGTAGGCAACCCGCTGCGTACCGCGTTTACGCGCCAGGGCGATCCGGCTGTGCGTTTTGCCGGCCGCACCGGGCCGCTGCGCCTGCTGGTAGTGGGCGGCAGCCTGGGCGCGCGCGCGCTCAACGAGATCGTGCCGCAGGCGCTCGCGTTGATACCGCAAGACCAGCGCCCCGTGGTGACGCACCAGAGTGGTGCTGCGCAAATCGAGCAACTGCGCACCAACTACGAAGCGGCTGGGGTGCAGGCCGAGCTGACGCCGTTCATCGACGACACGGCCAGCGCCTTTGCCCAGGCCGACATCGTCGTCTGTCGCGCCGGTGCCAGCACCGTGACCGAAATTGCCGCCGTGGGCGCCGCCGCCATCTTCGTGCCGTTTCCCGCGGCCGTGGATGACCACCAGACCACCAACGCCCAGTTCCTGGTGCAGGCCGGGGGGGGCTGGCTGGTGCAGCAGCGCGATCTTTCTCCCGAGATGCTGGCGCAAATGCTACAAAATACAGAGCGCACAGCGCTTATGGATAAAGCGCTTAAGGCCAAAAAAATGCAAAAAATCAATGCCACCCGTGAGGTGGTGACCGCGTGCGAGGAGCTATGAGCCTGTCCCAAGTCTTTTCGTGGTGCCCGTTGCCCCGCAAATGCGGCAGGTGCAAGGCGCCCACCGCAAGCCGCACTGGTGTGCGGCGAGGATGGGCAACGCAGCAAATGCCGCCTTTGCGGGGCAACCCTTTGGGCAAGGCAGCCACAGGCCGCACTCGTTGTTGCGCGCCTTGCCCAGGCCGCCAGCATGGGCTGCGGCGCACGCCTAGATTGCGACCTGTTGCTGCCTTGCGGGCGCCACGAAAAGACTTGGGACAGGCTCTATGAAACACGCAATCCGCCACATCCACTTTGTCGGCCTGGGTGGTTCCGGCATGAGCGGTATCGCCGAGGTGCTGTTCAACCTGGGCTACCGTATCTCGGGATCGGACCTGTCCGATAGTCCCACGCTGCATCGTCTGCAGGCCCTGGGCATTGCCACGTACCTCGGCCATGCGGCGGCCCATATCGAAGGGGCGGATGCCGTGGTCACGTCCACGGCCGTCAAGGCCGACAACCCCGAGGTGCTGGCCGCCCGCGAAAAGAAGATTCCCGTGGTGCCGCGCGCCCTCATGCTGGCCGAACTCATGCGGCTCAAGCAGGGTATTGCCATTGCTGGCACGCACGGCAAGACCACCACCACCAGCCTGGTTACCAGTGTGCTGGCCGAGGCGGGTCTGGATCCGACCTTCGTGATTGGCGGGCGCCTCAACAGCGCCGGGGCCAATGCCAAGCTGGGCAGCGGCGACCACATCGTGGTCGAGGCCGACGAATCGGACGCCTCGTTCCTCAACCTGTTGCCGGTGATGGCGGTCGTCACCAACATTGACGCCGACCACATGGAGACCTATGGCCACGACTTTGGCCGCCTGAAGAAAGCCTTTGTCGACTTCCTGCACCGCATGCCGTTCTACGGCACCGCTATCCTGTGCATCGACAACCCGGCTGTGCGCGAGATCGTGCCCGAGGTGTCGTGCCCCATCACCAGCTATGGCTTCTCTGAAGACGCCCAGGTGCGTGCCGTCAACGTGCGCGCTGAAGGCGCGCAGATGCACTTCACGGTACAGCGGCGCAACGGTGTCACGCTGCCCGACATGGATGTGGTGCTCAACCTGGCGGGCGAGCACAACGTGCTCAACGCCCTCTCGGCCATCGCCGTGGCGGTCGAGCTGAACATACCGGACGCTGCCGTGTTGAGCGCCCTGGCCCAATTCAAGGGCGTGGGACGGCGCTTCCAGAGTTATGGCGACCTGCCTGCCGCTGGCGGTGGCCAGTTCACGGTGGTCGACGACTACGGCCACCACCCGGTGGAAATGGCAGCCACGCTGGCCGCCGCGCGCGGGGCCTTTGCCGGGCGCCGCCTGGTGTTGGCCTTTCAGCCGCACCGCTACTCGCGCACACGCGACTGCTTCGAGGATTTCGTCAAGGTCATCGGTGCCGCTGATGCCGTGCTCCTTACGGAGGTGTATGCCGCAGGCGAAGCGCCCGTGGTGGCCGCTGACGGGCGCTCTTTGGCGCGTGCGCTGCGCGTCGCAGGGCGCGTGGAGCCGGTGTTTGTGGACGACATTGCGGCGCTGCCGCAGGCCATTGCCGACACAGCGCGGGACGGCGATGTGGTGCTGTGCATGGGCGCGGGATCGATCGGTGCCGTACCTGCCAAGGTCGTTGAAATGCTACGAAATCAAGAGCTGGAAGGGCAAGGTGAACAAGCGCTATGAGTCAATTTGACCTAAAAATTGATGCCCAGGGCCTGGGCAAGACTGCCGTGCTCATGGGTGGCTCGTCCGCCGAGCGCGAAGTCTCGCTCATGTCGGGTGCCGGGGTGTTGCAGGCCTTGCGCGCGCGCGGAGTTGATGCCCACGCCTTTGATACCGCCCACACGGACCTGAGCGAGCTCAAACGCGCCGGTTTTGCACGCTGCTTCATTGCACTGCATGGCCGCCATGGCGAAGACGGTACCGTGCAGGGTGCGCTAGAGCTGCTGGGCATTCCCTATACCGGCCCGGGTGTGATGGCGTCGTCCATCGCGATGGACAAAACCATGACCAAGCGCATCTGGCGCGCTGAAGGTTTGCCCACGCCCGACTGGCGCCAGGTGGCCAGCGCCGCTGAGACCGAGCAAGCCTTGGCCGCGCTGGGTGCCCCGATGATCGTCAAGCCAGCGCGCGAGGGCTCTACCATCGGTCTGACCAAGGTGACCGACCCCGGCCAGTGCGCACAGGCCTACGAACTGGCGGCACGCTACGACCCCGAGGTGCTGTGCGAGCAGTTCATCGAGGGCGACGAGACTACCTGCCCCATTCTGGGCGAGGGGGCCAGCGCTGCCGCGCTGCCGGTGATCCGCATCGTGGCGCCCCAGGGTAACTACGACTACCAGCACAAATACTTCACCGACGACACCCAGTACCACTGCCCCAGCGGCTTGCCGCAGGCCGAAGAAGAGGCCATACAGCGCCTGGTGGTGGAGGCGTTCCGCACGTTGGGCTGTCGCGGCTGGGCGCGGGCCGACATCATGGTGCGCGCCAGCGACCGCCAGCCTTTCCTCTTGGAGATCAACACCTCGCCGGGCATGACGGGCCATTCGTTGGTGCCCATGTCGGCCCGCGCGGCCGGTATCAGCTACGAAGATCTGTGCCTGCGCCTGCTGGCCAGCGCCATGCTGGACACGCCGCCAGGCGCCGTGGGAGGCACTGCCGGATGAACACCGCCATGCCCGCGCCACTGGACGTCAAGCTCATGAACCTGACCGCATCGGTCCTGTTCATGGGCTGTGTCGTGCTGGTGCTGGCTGCTGGTGCCTGGTGGGCGCTGCGCCACCCGGCGCTCTCCATTGGCCGTATCGTGGTGCAAGGCGATCTGGTGCACAACAACGCCGTCACGCTGCGGGCCAATGTGGCGCCGCGGCTGGTGGGTAATTTCTTCACCCTCAACCTGCGCTCCGCACGCGAGGCCTTCGAGCAAGCCCCCTGGGTGCGCAGCGCGCAGGTGCGCCGCGAGTTCCCTGGAACCGTGTACGTGGTGCTGCAAGAGCACCAAGCCGCCGCCCACTGGGGCCCTGAGTCGGGAACCACCATGGTGAACCGCCAGGGCGAGGTGTTCGACGCCAACGCCGACGAAGCGGAATACGAAGGCCTGCCCCGCCTGAGTGGCCCGAACGGCCAGTCGGGCCAGGTGATGGCGATGCAAGGGCAATTGCAAAAGATTTTTGAACCGCTGGGCATGGTGGTGCAGGCGCTGGACCTGAGTCGTCGGGGCGGCTGGCACCTGGAACTCGACAGCGGTGCTGTAGTGGAATTGGGCGGGGGAACGACCGATGAGGTGTTGCTGCGCACGCAGCGCTTTGTGCGCACGTTGACGCAGGTCGCACACCACTACGGTCGGCGCGCGGACGCGCTGGAATCGGCCGACTTGCGGCACAGCGGCGGTTATGCGCTGCGCCTGCGCGGGGTGACGACGGTGGCAGTGGGAACCAGTGCGCCAGTGCGCAGGTAGGCAGCACGGCAGAACAAGAGGCGAACACGCATATGGCAAGAGAATACAAAGACGTAGTGGTGGGGCTGGACATCGGCACGGCCAAGATCATGGCGGTCGTGGCCGAGGTGCTGCCGGGGGGCGAGCTCAAGCTTGCGGGCCTGGGCGTGGCGCCCAGCAACGGATTGAAGCGCGGTGTGGTGGTGAATATCGACGCTACGGTGCAAAGCATTCAGCAGGCTTTGAAGGAGGCCGAGCTGATGGCCGACTGCAAGATCCAGCGCGTCTACACCGGCATCACCGGGAGCCATATTCGCGGGCTCAATTCCAGTGGCATGGTGGCCGTCAAGGACAAGGAAGTGACCGCTGCCGACGTGGCGCGTGTGGTCGAAACCGCCAAGGCCATCAACATCTCCAGCGACCAGCGGTTGCTGCTGGTCGAGCCGCAGGAGTTCGTGATCGACGGGCAGGACGTGAAAGAGCCTATCGGTATGAGCGGCATCCGGCTCGAAGCCAAGATTCATATCGTGACCGGCGCGCAGAGCGCAGCCGAGAACATCATCAAATGCGTGCGCCGCTGTGGTCTGGAAGTGGAGCAATTGCTGCTCAACCCGTTGGCGTCGAGCCAGGCCGTGCTGACCGATGATGAGCGCGAGCTGGGCGTGGTGGTGGTCGATATTGGCGCGGGCACGACCGATGTCGCCATCTTTACCGGTGGCGCGATTCGCCACACCGCCGTGATTCCGATCGCCGGTGACCTCATCACCAGCGACATTGCCATGGCGCTGCGCACACCCACCAAGGACGCCGAGGACATCAAGGTCGAGAGCGGCTACGCCAAGCAGTTGCTGGCCGACCCCGAGGCCCAGGTGGAAGTGCCTGGTCTGGGCGACCGGGGGCCGCGCATGATCAGCAATCAGGCCCTGGCCGGGGTCATCGAACCGCGGGTCGAAGAAATTTTCTCGCTGGTGCAGCAGGTCATCCGCGACTCGGGCTACGAAGAGGTGCTGTCGTCGGGCATTGTGCTCACAGGCGGCAGCGTGGTCATGCCAGGCATGGTGGAGCTGGCCGAAGACATTTTCCTCAAGCCCGTGCGCCGGGGGGTGCCCAAGTACGCGCGCGCTCTGTCTGACATGGTGGCCCAGCCCCGTGCGGCCACCGTGATGGGGCTGCTGGAAGAAGCACGCCTTGCGCGCATGCGCGGCTTCAAGGTGGCACACAAGACCGGCTCGGTGCAGTCGGCCTTCGGCCGGTTCAAGGACTTCATCGTGGGGAATTTCTGACCATGGACCACTTTCTCTGGCAAGTCTGGCCCCATCCCCCGCCGCGCCGGCGCTGGTTCAACACTGGGCCGCCCCGCGTGCACCGATGTCCACGCGCTAGCAACACCCTTCATTCATCGCCATTTATTGCAAATCAGTCAATCCAAGGAGCTCCAGCATGACCATCGAAATGATCGAAGTCGAAGAATTCAACCAAGGCACGCAGATCAAGGTGATCGGTGTGGGCGGCGGCGGAAGCAACGCGGTTGAACACATGATTGCGCGCAATGTGCAGGGCGTGGAGTTCGTGAGCGCCAATACCGATGCACAGGCCCTGACTCGCAGCACGGCGCACCGCGTCATTCAGCTGGGCCAGAGCGGCCTGGGCGCCGGCAGCAAGCCCGAGAAGGCGCGTGACGCCGCCGAGGCCGCCGTGGAGGAAATCCGCGCTGCCATCCAGGGCTCGCACATGCTGTTCATCACCGCTGGCATGGGCGGCGGCACGGGCACGGGCGCTGCGCCCGTGATTGCCCGCATCGCCAAGGAAATGGGCATTCTTACCGTCGGCGTGGTCACCAAACCCTTCGAATGGGAAGGTGGCCGCCGCATGAAAAACGCCGACGACGGCCTGGCCGAGCTGGAAGCCAACGTGGATTCGCTCATCGTCGTGCTCAACGAAAAGCTGCTTGAAGTGTTGGGCGACGACGTTACCCAGGATGAGGCCTTTGCCCACGCCAACGACGTGCTGAAGAACGCCGTGGGCGGTATTGCCGAAATCATCAACGAGTACGGCCATGTGAACGTCGACTTTGAAGACGTGCGCACCGTGATGGGCGAGCCAGGCAAGGCCATGATGGGCACCGCCACGGCCAGCGGCCCCGACCGTGCCCGCATTGCCGCCGAGCAAGCCGTGGCCTGCCCGTTGCTCGAAGGCATCGATCTCTCGGGCGCCAAGGGTGTGCTGGTGCTGGTGACGGCGGCCAAGGGCAGCCTGAAACTCTCCGAGTCGCGCCTGGCCATGAGCACCATCAACGCCTACGCTTCGCCGGACGCGCATGTCATCTACGGCGCTGCCTACGACGACACGCTGGGCGAGGAGATCCGGGTGACCGTGGTGGCCACCGGCCTGTCGCGTCAGAACGCGCGCCGTCAGCCCATCTCTGTGGTGCAGGGCGGTCTGCGCACGGGAACCGACAACATGTCCTATCCGATGCCTGGCACCGGCATGCTGTCTGGTTCCATCGGTGCCGTGCCCGGCAGCACGGGTGGCCCGGCAGACTACGCTGTGCCCAGTGTGTGGCGCACCAACCGCACGCAGGCCGCGGCGCGGGTGGACGCTCTGTCCTCGGGCGGCATGGACGATCTGGAGATCCCCGCATTCCTGCGTAAGCAGGCTGATTGAGGTGGGCGCTGCACGTTTGTGCCATCGCGGTGATAGAAAACCCCGATGGCGCAGTGCAGCAAGAACGCGCAGGCCACACTAAAATCAGCGGATGCTCGCGCAACGAACCCTCAAAACCCTCACCCGTGCGGTGGGTGTTGGCCTGCACAGCGGCCAGCGGGTCGAGTTGACGCTGCGCCCGGCGCAGCCAGACACTGGCATCGTGTTCCGCCGTGTTGATCTGCCCGATCCGGTGGACATTCCGGTGTCGACCCAGGCCGTGACGGACACGCGCATGGCGTCCACTATCTCCTCGGGCAGTGCCTGTGTACACACGGTGGAACACCTCATGTCGGCGTGCGCCGGACTGGGGGTAGACAACCTGTACGTAGACATTACCGCCGAGGAAGTGCCCATCCTGGACGGATCTTCGGCTTCTTTTGTCTTCCTGCTGCAAAGTGCGGGCATCGTCTTGCAGAACGCCCCCCGGCGTTTCATCCGGGTGAAGCAGTCCATTGAAGTGCGCCAAGGCGAGGGCGCGCAGGCAAAGTGGGCGCGACTCGATCCCTATCACGGCTACAAGCTGCGATTCGAGATTGATTTTTCTCATCCGGCGGTTGATTCCACCGGACAGTCCGTTGAGTTTGACCTGGGCCAGGGCCAATACAGCCGTGACATCGCCCGTGCGCGCACCTTCGGTTTCACCAAGGATGTGGAAATGATGCGCGCCAACGGACTGGCATTGGGCGGCGGCATGGACAACGCCATCGTCATGGATGACTACAAGGTACTCAATGCCGGTGGCCTTCGCTACGACGACGAATTCGTCAAGCACAAGATTCTGGACGCCATGGGCGACCTGTACCTTGTGGGCAAGCCCCTGCTGGCGGCCTACAGCGCCTTTCGCTCCGGCCATGCGCTCAACAACCTGCTGCTGCGCGAGCTCGAAGC
>JAUYGP010000074.1 GCA_030690515.1 Giesbergeria sp. | reverse complement strand
GCATCACCGTGATGGCCGTGCCATCGGCCAGCACCCGTGCAGCGCCTTGGGCCAGGCCCGTGCGGTTGGCCAGCCCGGTCAGGGGGTCTGTGGCAGCGGCAGTGGCCAGGTGCTCGGCCCGCAGACGCAGCCTGGTCTGGGTGCTGCGCATGCGGCCGATGCGGGTGCTCAGCGCCAGTGCAAAGACGACCATCTCGACCGATACGCCGATTTGCAGGCCGTTGGCCAGCAGGAAGGGGGCATCGACGACTTTCCAGTTGACCAGCACAACACCCAGCGCCGAGAGAAACAACGCGGCCTGGCCACCCAGGTACCAGCGGGCAGGCACGTAGCCCCGTCGCATGATGACGATGGCGCCCGCCGTGGCCAGCAGTGCACCACCCGTGGCCACGCCCTCGTTCAGGGCCTGTGCCTGCCCCAGTTGGCCTGCGACGGCCAGCAGCATCGAAAGCGAGGCGAGTGCGCCCACCCCCAGGAATGCCCGGTTGAGCCAGGGTACCAGGCGGGCCTCCAGAAAGCTGCGCGCAAACAGCATGGCAAACAGCATCCACAGGCCGGGCAGTACGATGTTGCTGCGCTCTTGCCACCAGGGCCAATCGCCCCACAGGTAGTGGGCGGCATGCCCGTTGAAACTGGCCAGTGTGAGCAGCGCAAACGCGCATTGCCCGACGTAGAAACCGTAGGTTGCGTCGCGGAAGATGGCCGCGAGAACCAGGTTGTAGACCAGCAGCGCCAGCAGGATGCCGTAGCACATCCCGTCGAACAGCCGCTTGTGCTGCCGCCACTGCAGGTATTCAGCGGTGTCCCACACCGACAGGCCCAGAATGGGCGCGGCCTCGCTGACCAGGCGCGCATACACCGTGTAGACGCCCGGGGCTGGCAGCTGCAGCCGCATCAGATAACGTTCGCTGGAGAGCGGGCGCGTTGAAAAAACCTGCGACAGACCGGTGTGCACCGGTGGTGCCAGCGCGCGTCCCGTGCTGTCGAACGGGCCAAAAAACTGCACATCGTTGAGGGCGGTCGTCTGCGTGGCCAAGACCCAATCGCCCGCGCCGGCGCGCTGTTCCATCTGCAGCTTGAACCAGTGCGCCTGCCCACCACGGCTGCGCAGCAAAGCAGGTGGGGCCGGTTCAAAGCGCCGGTCCAGGTCGGCGCCGCGCACATCATCCAGGGTCAGTGCGCCGGTGTCGTCCTGCAGCCACAGCGTGTGGCCGGGGTCTGAGAGCGTCAGGCCTTGGGTGTGGTCCTCCAGAAAAATCGGGGCCGCCCATGCTATGGAGGGGCCGGTGACAAGCAGGCACAAGAAGAGCAGGCAGGTGCGGATCACGTTCATGGGCAGTTCAATCATAGTGCTGACGGCGCTCGTCACAGGATCTCGTCCGCGTGAATCCCCACGGGTTTTCGTGCCAATGATGCCGCCTTGTACACCGCGTTGCGCACGCACGCGAGAATAGTTGCCGCGTGCGCCCACCGCAGTGTTGCCGTGTCGGCTGTGCGACAGCTTTGATGGCAAGAGGGGTAGGATTCGGGGCTGCTTCCAAAAGCCCCCTTGATTGCTTGAACACAATGAAAGATTTACCAGAAACCGTGCAACGCGTCGCTGCGCAATTGCAGGCCCAGGGCCACCCCCATCCACCGCAGATGCTCGGCGATGCCTGCCGCACCGCGCAGCAGGCGGCCGATGCGCTGGGCATTGCGGTGGGCCAGGTGGCCAAGAGCATCATCTTCCGGCGCAAGGACGACGATGCGGTGGTGCTGGTCATCGCCTCGGGCGACCGGCGTGTGGACGAGAAGAAGGTGGTTGCCCTGGTGGGCGCCATCGGCCGGGCCGATGCGCAGTTCGTGAAGGAGCGCACGGGTTTTTCGATTGGGGGTGTCTCGCCCGTTGCGCATGCCACGCCCCCCGTCACGCTGATCGACCGCGACCTGCTGCGCTTTGACGTGGTGTGGGCCGCGGCCGGGCACCCGCATGGCGTGTTCCCGCTGCACCCGGGCGACCTGCAGCGGCTGACCGGTGCACCTGTGGTGGATGTGGCTCAGGAACTGGTAGCGCCATGAGTGCTACTGAAGCAATAGCTGCTCGCGCTCGCCTGTTGGGCGCTGCGGGCTATTTTGACCAAAACTCTGATGAAGTAATTCCGTCGCCCTGCATCTCGGTATGCCGCATGGCGCCCGATGGGGGGCACTGCGAAGGGTGCTTTCGCACGGTGGCCGAAATCCGTGCCTGGTCGATGGCCGACAGTGCGCAGCGCCTGGCGATTTGGGCGCGGCTGGCACAGCGCGCCGCCATGCCTTTTCCCCCTGAACCCCTGGCCAACGAGCTGCCGCGATGAAGCACATCATTTTTTACCTGGACTTTGTCTCGCCCTATGCCTGGCTGGCCTTCGAGCGCCTGCCCGATGCGCTGGAAGGCCTGAGCTACAGCGTGGAGTACCGGCCGGTGCTGCTGGGCGCGCTGCTGCAGCAGCATGGCAATCCCGGCCCTGCGGGCATTGCCCCCAAGCGCGACTGGACTTACCGCCATGCCGTCTGGCTGGGCCATTCGCTGGGCGTGCCGCTCACCATGCCTGCGCGCCACCCGTTCCATCCGTTGCCCCTGCTGCGCCAGGCGCTGGCCTGCAGCCACGACGGCAGCATCAACCGCTTTGTCGCGGGCACGGTTTTTAGCCATGTCTGGCAGGGCGGGCACGATGCGCTCGATGCGCAGCGCCTTGAGGCCCTGGCGGCTACGTTGGAGCCCCAACGCAAGCCCGAGAACGCCGATGGTGTACGCCCCAAGGCGCTGCTGCGCAGCAATACCGACGCCGCCGCCGCACGCGGCGTGTTTGGCGTGCCCGCTTTTGAGGTCGATGGCAAGGTCTTCTGGGGCGTGGACAGCCTGCCCATGCTGCGCGCCTGGCTGGAGGGCGATGCCTGGTTCGACACCGGCTGGGATGCTGCTGCAAGCGTGGCGCAAGGCCTGCCGGGTTGAATGGCGGGGCCGCAGTGTGCTCGGTGCCCTGCATGCTGAACCGCCATGCCCAATGCCTTCAACTTTGCCGCTTCGCCCTTTGACTGCCTGAGCCCGGACGAGCAGCGCCTGGTGCGCGCCAGCGTCGACATTGCCTATTTCCCCGAAGGCGCCGTGGTGCTGGAGCGGGGGGCGGTGCCCACGCACCTGTTCATCCTCATCAAGGGTTTTGTCACACAGACCGAGGGCGACGAGGTGCAGGCCACCTACGGCCCCGATGACAGTTTTGATGGCCGGGGCCTGGTGGCCGGGCGCGCCAGCAGCCGCTTTGTGGCCGCTGAGGAAGTAGTGGCTTACCAACTGGCCCACGAAACGGTGAACGAGCTGATTGCGCGCAACGCCAGCTTTGGTGCGCTGCTGTTTTCCGACATTGGGCACAAGCTCAGCGTGCTGGCCCAGCGGCCCGACCAGCATGAGCGCCAGTCGCTCATGCTGGCACGCGTGGATCAGGCCTATCTGCGCCCGGTACACACGGTCGATGCCGGGTGCGACATCGTCACGGTGGTGCGCCTGTTTCAATCGCAGCGCAGCACCTGTGTGCTGGTCACCGGGCTGGGCCCGGCCGCCGGGGGCGCGCCGGGCATCTTCACCAACACCACG
>JAUYGP010000061.1 GCA_030690515.1 Giesbergeria sp. | reverse complement strand
CCCTTCACTGATCAACAGGGATGTCCAGAATTTCGCCCCCGCGAAATTCCTGCATCGAGGGCAGCGCGCTTGATGACCCTGCACGCCAGGCCATACCCTTGTCCGTGCTACGGGGTGCCGTCCGCGCAGCGGTCGGCAGTGCTCCGCACCGGCCCCTACCGGACAACCCGCACGCAAAGCGTGCGGGCTTCGGGGCACCATGGCCTGGGCACGGCCAAGTCGGGCGCTTGCGTCCGTCTTGTTGTCTTCTAGGGGGGAGCCTTAGCGGCGGGGGATGTGCGCAGCACGTCCCACAGGAGCGGGCAAGGTGGCCTGTAGCCGTGCCCGCAGGGCAATCCCAGGGAGATCGAGCCGAATCAGGCGAGTGGCGGAAAGTCCCAACGGGACGGGGGCATCCGGTAATTCCTCCGCTCGGAGGAAGAATGCCACAACAGGATATTCATTTTATGAATTCTCTGCAGTATGAATCTAATGAATAAATCGTGTACCTACATACTGAGGCTCTATGCCGTTCAGTATGGAATTTGACAATCAAGCGCAGCGATGAATGCGTCCAGTGCTGAGGGGAGCAGCGGGCACCAAAGGGTTGGCGGGCAGATGGGCGAGCTTGGACATGCGCAGGTAGGCGATGTGGATGAAGTTCTCCACCGTTCTGAAGCCACGCGCTGCCGTCTTTGTTTGCTGCAGCAGCCCGTTCATGGCCTCCACGTAGGCATTGCTGCGCCCGTCCAGCATGCCCCGCACCACGCCGTCAAAACGCGCGCTCAAGGTTTGCGCCAATCGCTTGAAGGGCTCCAGTCGGCAACGCTTGGCCCAAGATATCCAAGCCCGCAAGGCCCCGCCTGCTGCCTCCGCGCAGTTGGCTCCCACGCCCTGGGCATACACCTCGCGTAGCGCCTGCTTGAGCCGCCACGCCCGCGCACTCTTCAAGTTGGAATGCTGCAACCAGTGCATGGCGTTGGTCTGCTTGGCGCTCCACTCGCTGGGGTTCTTGCGCATGCCCCACAGCAGGCCTTTGAGCACTTTCTTGTCCGCGCCGCCCATGGCCTTGCGCACCGCAGCGGGTTGTTCGCGCATCTCGTGGCGGCGCACCGCGTCCATCGCCTCATTGGCCAGCGCTATCACGTGGAATCGATCAAAGCTGATCTCGGCCATCGGCAAGCTCTCGCTCACGCCTTTGGTGTAGGCCGCGCTCATGTCCATGCAGGCATGCGCCACCGCTGTGGGTTCGCCGCCATGGGCCGTCAAATCCTTGGCAAAGGCCGCGAGGGTGCTGTGGTCGCGCCCCGGGCAGGCAAACAGCAGGCGCTTGGCCTCCAAGTCATGCACCACGGTGATGTATTCATGACCCTTCTTGACGCTGGTCTCGTCGATGCCGATCAGCCGCACCTGGCTCATATCGTCCCGCGCGCGGGCCGCTGGCACATGGTGGCTGATGCGTGTCCACAAACGCTTGGCCGTCACCCGCATCAGGCGTGCTGCCTGCGCCACGGCCATCTCACGGCACAGCGACAAGGCCAGCGCCTCGAACAGCAGGGTGAAGCCGCTGCCTTCGCGCGCCCAGGGCACCGGGGCTTGGCTGGTCTTGCCGCAAGCGCCGCAGTTCACGCGCGGCACATCGGCATGCAGCCAAGCCTCGAATTGGAAAAAATCCAAATGACGCCAGTCGCGCCGGACCTGGTCATGCACACCTTGGTCGGCGGCACCACAGGCCGGGCAGTTGAGTCGCTTGGCCTCACATCCCACCTCAAAGTCGATACGACGCTTGCCCGTGTCCAGGGCCACCGACTTGACCTCCCAAGGGACTTGCAGTCCCAGTGCGGCAGTAAACAGACCTTCCATCGACAAGCTCATCGTCATTCATCTATTCGTGTTCAGCGGGTTGCCATTACACCTGCTTCAGGCCGGATGCTGGCGTCAAGTTCCACACGAAACGGCATAGAGCCCATACTGATAAAACGATTTGAATTATCTCGGTGCGTTTTCAGAAGATAGACTGAATAGCTTTAATAAGGAAAATCACCATGAAGACCCAGATAATCACTGTGCTTGCGACAGGGTCTTGAAGACCCGCTCCCAGACCCGCTCCCAGACCCGCTCTTGCCCCGCCGCGAGGGGCGCAGATGTACCACCCGGAAATCCCCGAACCGTTCAGGCAAATCGCGCCACGGGATGCCTGAACGGTATCGATACAGCACGGCTTCGACAAACAACCGGTTGTCCCGCGCCGTCACGCCCACATGGCCCTCTCGCCCCGGCAGCAAATCCTTGATGCGCTCCCACTGGTCGTTCCTCAGCGCGTATCTGCGTCCCATCGGCTTTCATCCGTCGTTGCGATCCAACCTCAACGCGGGGATGGCGGCAAATGATGACAGGCCCTAATCGCAAGAGTCGCAATTGATTTGCGCAACCGCACCAGTTCCTCCACCAGTTCCTCCACCAGTTCCT
>JAUYGP010000091.1 GCA_030690515.1 Giesbergeria sp. | reverse complement strand
AAACGCTGCCAGCGGCACCCATTGCTGCAGCAGGGTGCGCGCTACATAGGCCAGTGCCAACAACGCCAGCGGAAACAGCACACCATCAATCACGTTGCGGCCAAACAGGATGGAGCGTGCATCGTTGACCCGCACTCCGCGGCGCAGCAGACCCACCAGCGCCCACGCCAACACAGCGCACAGGGCCAGTGCGCCCAGCTCGATCAGTACGGTGGGCTGGGTAAATGCCTCCAGCCATGCATCCACCCCGCCCACCAGCAACGGCTGCACCCTGCTGGCCATCAGCACTTCCAGTCGGGTTTGCGTTTCTCGGCAAATGCGCGGGCGCCCTCCTGGGCGGCTTCATCCATCATGTTCACCGCCATGGTCTGGCCCGCAAGTTGGTAGGCTGCATCCAGCCCCAGTTCACGCTGGCGGTACACCAGGGCTTTGCCCATCGCCACGGCAACACGGGGCTTTTGCAGGATGGACACGACGAGCTTCTCCACCTCGGCGTCGAGCGCATCAAGAGGCACGACGCGGTTGAGCAAGCCTTCGCGCAGGGCCGTGGCGGCGTCGATGAAGTCACCGGTGAGCAGCATTTCCATGGCGCGCTTGGCAGGCACATTGCGTACCAGGGGCACGCTGGGTGTCGCGCAGAACAGGCCATAGTGGATGCCGCTGGTGGCAAAAGTGGCGTTGTCGGCCGCGACGGCCAGGTCGCACTGCGCAACCAGCTGGCAACCGGCCGCCGTGGCCATGCCATGCACCCGCGCAATCACCGGAACATCCAGCTTGTGCAGCGACAGCATCACGCGGCTGCACTGGGCAAAAAGCTGCTGGTACCAGCCCAGCTCAGGGTGCGCCGCCATGTCCTTGAGATTGTGGCCAGCACAAAATGCCTTGCCCACACCCGCCAGCACCACCACGCGCACCGACGCATCGCCCACCAGTGCATCCAGGGTCTGCTGCAGTGCCGCCAGCATGTCGGAACCCAGTGCGTTGAAACGTGCAGGGTCGTTCAGCGTCAGGGCGACCACACCGCGCGCGTCACGGGACGTGAGCAGAAATTCGCTAGCGCTGGAAGTCGTCATGTGTATTTCTCCTGAGCGTTGCATTGGTCAAATTCGAAAAACGGGCGCTGCTGACGCCAGGGCCACCGAGGAACTGGCTTTGCCAGGCCTCTGGTGGCGTCCCCCTGGGGGGCAGACGCCGCAGGCGGCAAGGGGGCGCTATAAATCCGCCAGCACGCGCACGTGGGCTTCCACGCTGCGTGCCAGGGCGTTCATCACGTAGCCGCCTTCCAGGCAGGAGACGATGCGTCCCTTGGAGAAACGGCGCGCCACGTCCTTGATGCGCTGCGTGATCCAGGTGTAGTCCTGCTCGGTCAGGCCCAACTGCCCCATATCGTCGTCGCGGTGCGCGTCGAAACCGGCGCTGATGAAGATCATCTCGGGCTTGAAGGCCTCCAGGCGTGGAATCCACGTCATCTCGATCATTTCACGGATATCCATGCCGCGCGTATAGGCCGCGACCGGCACATTGAGCATGTTGGCGGCAGGGGCCTGGTCGCCGCTGAAGGGGTAAAACGGGTGCTGAAAAAAGCCGACCATGAGCGCGCGATCGTCCCCGGCGAGGATGTCCTCTGTGCCGTTGCCGTGGTGCACGTCAAAATCCACCACCGCCACACGCTGCAGGTTGTAGCGCTGCAGCGCGTACTTGGCAGCCACTGCCACGTTGTTGAAGAAGCAAAAGCCCATGGCCTTGTCGCGCATGGCGTGGTGGCCCGGCGGGCGTACCGCGCAGAAGGCGTTTTCCAGCTCACCGGCCATCACCGCATCGGTGGCAGCCAGCGCAGCCCCGGCCGAGCGCAACGCGGCGGCCCAGGTGTGCACGTTCATGGAGGTATCGGGGTCTACCTGCGTATAGGCCGGGCCGCCGGCCGCCACTTCCTCACGCAGCCAATCGGTCAGGCCGCGCATGGCAGCAATGTGCAGGCGGCCATGGGCCAGTTCGATATCGGCCAACGCCGCCTCAGGCGCCTCGTAGCGCTCCAGGGCATCCACCACCCCTGTCACCAGCAGGCGGTCTTCGATGGCATCGAGCCGCCCCGGACACTCGGGGTGACCAGGGCCCATTTCATGCTTCCAGCAGTCGCGGTGGGAAAAATAACCCGTCTTACCCATTGCCTTGTCTCCACGCGTCAGAATTTCGGATAACGTCACGCCATGCCAACCCAGCTCAAAATCAAATCCATTCTGGATCAGCTTAACACGGTGATCGTGGGCAAAAGC
>JAUYGP010000044.1 GCA_030690515.1 Giesbergeria sp. | reverse complement strand
GTACAGCAGCATGCTGCCCAGGCTGGCCATCAGCCGGTCAGCAATGTCGCGCGCACCGGGGGTGTTGTGGTCGTCCTTTTCAGGCAGCACGCAGCCCAGGGCTGATACGCCGGTGCGCATCACGTCCATGGGGTGGCTGTTGGCGGGCAGGTGCTCCAGGGCTTCCTTCACGCTGGCGGGCAGGCCGCGCAGGGCCTTGAGCCGGGCTTTGTAGGCGCGCAACTCGGCGCGGGTGGGCAGCTTGCCGTGCACCAGCAAGTGGGCAATTTCTTCAAATTCGCAGACCTCGGCAATGTCCAGGATGTCGTAGCCCCGGTAATGCAGGTCGTTGCCCGTCTTGCCCACGGTGCACAGCGCGGTGTTGCCTGCGGTCACGCCGGACAGGGCGACGGATTTTTTCGGCTTGAAGGTGGGGCTTAGTGTTTCACTCATGGCGTTTCCTGGATAGAAATGAAGGGAATGGAAGAAAATCAGTGGGCCAGCGGCTGCGGGCGGCCCTGTGCATCGACGCAGACCATCTCGAACATGCCGCGCAGCACCTCGACCGGCGCTGTGTCCGGTCGTTGCGGCGCCATCAGGCCTGTGACCTGCACGCTCATCGAGCTGCGCCCGCACCGCACCACCTGGCTTGATAGCTCCAGCGCCCGCCCCTGCGGTACCGGGGCTAAAAAATCAACCTGGCCGCAGCGCGCCATCACCACGTCGTGCCCGGCGTGGCGGCTGGCCGTTACAAAAGCAGCTTTGCTCATCAGCGCCAGTGCTTGGCCCGCAAACAGCGTGCCGTAGTGGTTTGAGAGCGGTGGCAGCACCATTTCGGTGAAGTGCAAAACCGGTGCAAGCACTGGCAAAGGAGGGGTGGTTTGGTGCATGATTCGCAATGTACGCAAACCACCTGCACTGCAGAAGGGCTGAATTGGCGAATGAATGCGAAGCCTTTCGGTGCAATTTGCAAATGTTGCGAATTTCAAAGCGAAGCAAACAATGAGAAAAACCTTCATGGGCGTGCAACTGCGCCGCCTGCGCGAAGAGCGCGGAATGACCCAGGTGGCCCTGGCCCGTGCGCTGGGGCTTTCGGCCAGCTACCTGAACCAGATCGAGCAGAACCAGCGGCCCATGACGGTGCCGGTGCTGCTCAAGATCAATGCCGAACTGGGTGTGGATGTGCAGCGCTTCTCGGACGACGAGGAGGCCCGCCTGGTGGCAGGCTTGTGCGATGTGCTAGCCGACCAGCCGCCCAGCGCTGCGCCTGTGGGCGCGGGGGGCATTGCAGGTGCGGCCACCCAGGTGTCGATGGCCGAAATCCGCGAGCTGGCGGCCAGCATGCCTGCCGTGGCACGCACGCTGATGGGCTTGCACACCCGCCACCGGCAGGCGCTGGAGCGCATCGAGGCCTTGTCTGAGCGCTTGGGCGATGAGCGGGGCACGCAGGGCGGGGCGGCACTTCCGCCCATGGCCTACGAAGAGGTGCGCGACTACTTTTTTGCCCACCACAACCATATGGCCGAGCTGGACGATGCGGCCGAGCGCTGCGCTGCGCAGTGGCAGCTGGAGCCGCGCCGTGCCGAGGCGGCCCTGGTGCAGCGGCTAGCGCAGGCGCACGGCGTACGTGTCGTCACGTCGGGCCCCGATGCGCCCGTACTGGCCGGGGGCGCCCAGCGCCTGTACGACCCAGCGGTCGGTGTGCTCTATCTGGCCAGCCTGCTGGAGCCGGGCCAACGTACCTTCCAGATGGCCACGCAACTGGCCTTTCTGGAGATGGAACCCGTCCTCCAGCGTCTGGCACAGGACGCCCGGCTGTCCAGCCAGCAAGCCCGCCAGCTGGCGCGCATTGGTTTGGCCAACTACTTTGCCGGTGCGCTGCTCATGCCCTACAAGGCGTTTTTGCAGGCCGCCGAAGCCGAGCGCTACGACATCGAGCGCCTGGGGCAGCACTTTGGCGTGGGTTTCGAGGCGGTGTGCCACCGCCTGTCGATGCTGCAGCGGCCGCAGGCACGCGGCGTGCCGTTCATCTTTATTCGAGTGGACCGGGCGGGCAACATCTCCAAACGCCAGTCAGCCACGCATTTCCACTTCTCGCGCGTGGGTGGCACGTGCCCTTTGTGGAATGTGTACGAGGCCTTTGCCCAGCCTGGGCGCATCGTCACGCAACTGGCGCGCATGCCCGACGGGCGCACCTATCTGTGGGTGGCGCGCACCGTGGCGCACAGCGGCGGTGCCTGGGGTGCCCCGGGCAAGCTGCATGCCGTGGCGCTGGGCTGCGACATTCAGCACGCGCCGCGCTGGGTGTATGCCCAGGGGCTGAACCTGACCGACCCGGCCGCTGCCGTGCCGATCGGCATGGGCTGCAAGGTGTGCGAGCGCACCGACTGCCCGCAACGCGCCTTCCCGCCCATGGGCCGGGAGGTAGCCGTTGATGAGCGCCGCAGCACGCTGGCACCGTACCCGGTGGTGCAGGCGCGGGCCGAGTAGGGCCTGCTTTCTGCACCATTGATAAGCTATAACAATAATAGCTATCAGCGCTTTACCATCAAGCGCTTTAGGCCATTTTTACCCAAAAATCCGTCATGCCACCATGAAGCCCAGATCCTTTTCAC
>JAUYGP010000090.1 GCA_030690515.1 Giesbergeria sp. | reverse complement strand
TCCTCGCCGTCGATGGTGACGAGTGGCACATCGGTCAGATCGATGCGCTGCTTCTTGTCCTGCGCGCGCACCTTGTCGGGCAGTGTCCCCGCCTCGGCCAGGCAATCCTCGGAAAACTCATGCGGCACGCCGTACTTGCGTACAGCGATCTCGATCTCCATGCCCGGGTCATCCACTTCACCCAGCACCTCGGTAATGCGGCCCACAGGCTGGCCGAACAGCGCTGGCGGCTCGGTCAGCTCGACCACCACAACCTGGCCCGGTTTGGCCACCGCCAAGGCGCCGCCCGGGATCAGGAGGTCCTGTCCATAGCGCTTATCCTCGGGCGCGACGATCCAGACGCCGCTTTCTTGCAGCAGGCGGCCGATGATGGGTTGCGCCGGTCGCTCAAGGATTTCAACCACGCGCCCCTCGGGCCGTCCCCGACGGTCCTGGCGCACGATACGCGCCCGGACCCGGTCCTTATGCAGCACTGCGCGCATCTCGTTGGGTGGCAAGAAGATGTCGGGCTGGCCATCATCGCGCAGGACGAACCCATGCCCATCACGGTGCCCCTGCACACTGCCTTCAATTTCATCTGCAGATTGCGAAAGCGGGGTGCGGGGGGTCATTTTTTTGTTATACAATCTTAGACTTTCCTGAAATGCCCAGGTGGCGGAATTGGTAGACGCACTAGTTTCAGGTACTAGCGAGTAACATCGTGGAGGTTCGAGTCCTCTCCTGGGCACCAAGTTTAACGAAAAGCCGCTGCACCCAGCGGCTTTTTTTATTGACAAATACGCCTCAACTGCCCAGCGGGGCTAATTTCTTGCTATACAATTCAGATCTTTCCTGAAAGCCCAGGTGGCGGAATTGGTAGACGCACTAGTTTCAGGTACTAGCGAGTAACATCGTGGAGGTTCGAGTCCTCTCCTGGGCACCAAAACAAAAAAAGCCGTTGCAATCGCAACGGCTTTTTTCATGGTCAGTTTGATTTCGCCCCTGGCTTGCCCGTGGCAACAATCCCGGCGCACTCACGTCCGCCGGGATTGTTTCTCTCATCACTTACGCAGCAAAGCCTTCAAGGCATTTTGCAGGCGACGCGCCGTGGCCGCATCACTGGCGCTGGCCAGCACACGGGCGGTATCCTGCCCCCAGGTCTCAGTGGGTGCCGGATCATTGCGGCGTGTGAGCAACTGCAATTGCAGCATGCGCCGATCTGAAAGATGGTCGGCAGGCGTAGGCACTTCGGCTGCCATCTCAAGGCGCAGCATGGCCTGGGCCGCCTCCCCTGCTGGCGCGCTTGCCAGCGCC
Source organism: Giesbergeria sp. (assembly GCA_030690515.1). Lineage (GTDB taxonomy): Bacteria > Pseudomonadota > Gammaproteobacteria > Burkholderiales > Burkholderiaceae_C > Simplicispira. Next base: position 3,183 of record JAUYGP010000090.1, on the reverse strand, counting down.
TGCGTCCAGGCATTGCGCGTGGCAGGTGCGACACGGCCACCCAACTCTTGGGCTGTAGGCACCAAGGCTGCATCGCGCTTCTCCCAGGCGGTCAATAACTGTGTCAGTGCTTCGCCATGGGCCTGGGCTGCCAGCTTTTTGAGCGCCTGCTGTGCATGCTCGAGCGCGTCGCGTTGGGCCCGAAAGGCGGCATCGCCCAAGCGCGGTCCACGGTCTTCCGGCACCGGTCGACGGTCCGCAAATCGACCTCCGTCACGCGGGGCATCACGGCCGGGACGCGCATCGCGGCGTTCACCGGGTCGCCCTGGGCGTCCTGGCGCAGCAGGTGCATCCCTCTTCATACCTGGGCGGTCATCACCTCGCACCGCCACCACGGGACGGGCTACAACCCGCGGCGTAGGCGTAGCTGCGGGGGCCGCATCCTCCGCTGCCGAGGGCTCCGATTCGGCTTCAGCCCCTTCTTCGACTTTGGCAGGTGCAGCAGCCTCTTCTTGCACAGGGGACGCCTGGGCGCGGCTCTCTGCTGCAGCTTCCGCCGTGGCCTGCGCCTGGCCCCGCAAAGCGGCCTCCAGGGCGACCATGGCTTCGCGGATCTGCTGGGCGTCGCCACCCGCATTGGCAGCCTCCAGCGCCTTGGATGCCTCCAGCACCGCACGGTCATGCGCGCTGGCAACAGAGGCTCCGCGCTCACGCTCAGCGGTCTTGCGGTTGAACGCCTCATCAATCGGCTTGCGGAAGGCATCCCAGAGCTTTTGCTCCTGACGGCGATCCAGTGGCACGACATGGGCCTCGGCCTGCCAACGCTGCTGCAAAGCCTTGATGGCATCAATACGCAACATCGAGTCCGCACCCAATACAACGGCTTCTTCAATCATGGCCTGGCGGCGCGCCAAGCTCTCGGCCTGCGCCTTTTCAAAAGGCTGGGCTGCCGATGCAATGGCTTGTTTCCACAACGGCTGGAGTTCGGCAAACAATTTTTCGCCGACATGACCGCTTTCACGCCAGCGATCACCAAACTGGTGCAGGGCACGGTGGATAGCTTTCCAGTCCCCCGAATGGGCGTGCTCCTGAGCCCAGGCCCTAACCTCTTCGACCAAGGCCAGACGCTGGGCCTTGTGCTCGGCGGATTCGGTGCGAATCTTGTCAAGCCAAGCTTCCACCACCTTGTGGGCCGCATTGCAAGCTTCGTCGAATTTCTTCCACAGGCCATGGTTGGGTGCTCCGCCCTGGTCGGCCTGCTTCCATAGGTCACGCAACTGGCGCAGCGTTTCCTGCATTTTGCGGCCACCCAGTGCCTGGCCTTCGGGACGCTTGAGCAATGCCTCCGCCTTGGCCAGCAGGTCCTCACGCACCTGGTCGGCGCTCCAGCGCTGCCAACCTTCGAGCTCGCCTGCCGCGACCAGCGCGGTGTGCACGCGCTGCTCCAATGCCGTATCGATATGCCGGCCATGCGCCTTGAGCACGGCGCGCAGCGCCGCCGCCGCCCCCGCACTGGCCTTGCCATGGCCTTCTGCGGTTTCCTGCTCCAGTTTTCCCAACGCTTCGCCCACCGTCTGCGCCGCTTTGGCGATCACTTCCGGGTCGACCTTGGGCTTGGGCTGGCGTGCAGGGCGCTCAGCCGCCGCCGCTGCTTCGGTGGGCACGCCTCGTGCCACACGCAACTCGTCGGCCCATACGGGAACCGGTGGTAGCGCGGCCTGCGCATTCTCCGCAGCGGTGATGGCAAGTGCTATGGCAGACTGGAAAGCATCCCAGACAACCAGCAACTGTGCGCGCGATGCGTCGAGCAGGGGCGGGAAGCGTGCCTCCACGCTCGGCCAGCTCGCATCATCCGAGAGCGCCTGTGCCTGCTCCTGCCAATGCTGGACATCAACCTGCAGCACTTCTTGCACGGCCTGGGCATCACGCCACGATTTGGTCGACAGCACCTCAATGCGCTGGGCCAGTAGCACCGCCGCTTCGCGCTGTACCTGCACACGGTGCTGCAAATCCTCAATCACCTTAACACGGTCTGCCAACTGCGCCTTGAGCAGCGAAAGGGGCTCGCGCGACAGGGGTGCACCCGCCTTGGCGGCATCACGCTGCCACGCCAATGCGTCGGCGATATTGAGCTTGGACGCTGCCATCAAAGCCTGCGCCTTCTCAGCCCACTCTGCGCCAATCGACTCCTGGTTCTTGGCACGGCGGATTTCGTCCAGTCGTTCACGCACAGCCCGGGCTGCACCTTTGTCGCGACTACTGAGTTCCTTAAAGACCTCCTGCAACTGTTCATGCTCGGGCTGCGTCAACAGCCATTCGCGGATGCGCGCGGCACGTTCGCCCGACGTTGCCGCCGAGAAGGCACCGCCCGTCAACGCGTCCAGCGGATGCGCATCGGGGGCTTTGGCAGGAGCCGGGGTGGTTTCAGGTGCGTCGGACATTTTGTTGCGGGAAAAAATTGGAAACATGGGATCTACGGATACAGCCTCCCGAACCAAGGCCGGAAAGCGCAATAAAAGCACACCGCACAGATTCTGCGGTGCAAGGCTGTCGAAACCGCTATTTTCACCGGGATTTGGTCTACACCACTAACCCAGGTCAACGGACGGCCAGAGTGAGCTCCGCACGAGGCTGCCACGACGTCTGGGACGGCACCACATGCGCAGCGCCCAGGAACAATCGGTCCTGGGGCAACTGGCGCGATGCCAGGTAGTCGCGCACGGCCACTCCACGGGCCAACGCCAGCGCGCGGATGGACTCCTCAGGCACGGGAATGCTGGCCAAAAGCAGTGCTTCCATTTCGGACGGCGGCAGTTCCTTGGCCATCCCGACCAAGTTGCGCGGCTTGGTCATGTCCGAGCGGCGGTATACCTCCTTGAGCAGTGCGGGGTATTCCTCTGCGCTGACAGCCTGAACAGCTTCCGCCGTCTGTCCTGCACGCACAGCTGCACGGCGCTTCTGTGCTAGCACGGACTGCTGGAGCTGCTCGCGCTTCCAGCCCTCGCGGTCTGCGTCCAGGCTCGCCATCCCAGCGACGGTCATCTTGAGTGCAGGCCGATCAATCAACGCCTTCACCACTTTGTCCAACTGCGTGCGTGCTGACGCATCCAGCACGCTGCTGCCTGGCACTTTCTCCAGCGGGATCTTGCGGTGCTTCCAGAAATGAATCTTGGTAAAGTCGCTGTAGCGCGGATCGGCAAAAGG
>JAUYGP010000028.1 GCA_030690515.1 Giesbergeria sp. | reverse complement strand
AGCGGCAACCAGGACCTCTCGGCCCGCACGGAACAGACCGCCAGCAGCCTGCAGACCACGGCGCAGAGCATGGAGGAACTCACCGCCACGGTGCGCCAGTCGGCCGATGCGGCCCGCCAGGCCAACCAGCTGGCCGGTTCTGCGGCCGAAGTGGCGGCGCGCGGCGGCCAGGTGGTGGGCGAGGTGGTGACCACCATGGGCGAGATCAACCAAAGCTCACGCCGCATTTCCGACATCATCGGCGTGATCGACAGCATCGCCTTCCAGACCAATATCCTGGCGCTCAACGCCGCAGTGGAGGCCGCACGCGCGGGCGAGCAGGGCCGGGGCTTTGCCGTGGTGGCCAGCGAGGTGCGCAACCTGGCCGGCCGCTCGGCCGAGGCCGCGCGCGAGATCAAGCAGCTCATCGGCGCATCGGTCGAGAAGGTCGAATCGGGCGCGCGCCTAGTGCAAAACGCCGGAACCACCATGGACGAGATCGTGGGCTCGGTGCAGCGCGTGGGCGACATCATTGGCGAGATCACCGCGGCTGCTTCCGAGCAGTCCGAGGGCATCAGCCAGGTCAACACCGCCATCAACCAGCTCGACCAGATGACGCAGCAGAACGCGGCACTGGTGGAGCAATCGGCGGCAGCGGCGCAAAGCATGCGCGACCAGGCGCAACGCCTGTCCGGCGCGGTGCAGGTCTTCAAGCTGGGCGCTCCCGGCCACGGGGCCACACCGGCCATCGGCACGCCACGACACACCGCTATCGCCGCGCCGCAGGGCACCGGGATCGACCAGGAGTAGCCATCCAGGGGCCTAACAAGTAGGCGCACGGTTGTCTGCGCACCGCACTCCAGGCAAAGCAGGCACCCCGCGGACACAAGGATGTGGACAGCCTGCAACGCAGAAATCACTGCGCTGCGGTAACAATCGGGGACCATGGCCTTCAATATCCCCACCCTCCTGCTGATGATCGTCCTGGCCTCGGGGCTGATGGCGTTGGCCATGGTGACGGTGGCCTGGGGGGAACGCCATGAGGGGCTGCAGTTCTGGGCCGCAGGCCTGGGCATCAACGCGCTGGCCTATGTGTTCTTCGGCCTGCGCGGAGCCATCAGCGAGCCCGTCTCCATCGTCCTGGGCAACGGCCTCACGTCCCTCGCCCTGTGCTACCTGCTGGCGGCGGTGTTGCGATTCCAGGGGCGCGCAGTGCACTGGCCGCTGCTTCTGCTGCCCACGCTGCTTCTTTCCGTGGCGCTTCTGGCCCTGCTCGAGAACTCTCAACTGCGCGTGGTCATTGCCAGTCTGGTTTTGGCGGGGCAGTCGGCCGCCATCCTGCAGGTGCTGTACGCCCGCCGCCGCAGCACGATCGGCCGCGGTGTGCTGCTGGTCATGGCCGGCATGGGCCTGTCGGTGCTGGTGATGCTGCTGCGCACCGTCTCGGGGATCACCGGAACCTTGAACGCCGAGTCGTTTCTCCAAGGCAGCAGCTTGCAGGGGCTGACCTTTGTTTCGACGTTTGCCGTATCGCTGGTGGCCTCGCTGGGTTTTGTCTTCATGACCAAGGAGCGCGCCGACGAGGCCAACCGCCGCTTGGCCGCACTGGACGAGCTGACTGGCGTTGCCAACCGCCGCTCCATCGTCGCCGCACTCGACCGGGATGTGGGCCGCGCCATCCGCACCCGTGAATCCATGGCGGTGATGATGGTGGACATCGATCACTTCAAAAAAGTCAACGACACCTATGGCCACTTGGCCGGGGACCAGGTGCTGCGCTGCGTGGTGGACGTGATCCAGAACCGCCTGCGCGCACAGGACATCGTCGGCCGCTACGGTGGTGAAGAGTTCCTCGTGGTACTGGCCGACACCAGCGCCCAAGGCGCCCAGCAACTGGCCGAGCAACTGCGCACCGCCGTGCAGGCCGCGCACTGTGCCTACAGCGGCGAGAGCATTGCCGTGACCGTCAGCGTGGGCGTTTTCGGCGGGCGCCTGGAGCCGGGCGACAGCTGGGACCAGCTCATCCATGCGGCAGACATGGCGCTCTACCGTGCCAAGCAAAATGGCCGCAACCGGGTGGAACTGGCGCAGGCCATCGGAAAGGTGACCCGCGAGGGTGTGACCAGTCACTCGCCAGAGACCTATCCTGCGCCCCTGGCCTAGCCGTGCAAGCCGCCGCGGCTTGTGCTGGAATCACTACTCTCTGAAACCTGAGGAGCCTTGCGATGAACGCCCGAATCCCTGCCCACACCCTGCAACCGGCTCCCGCGTTGGAACGCATTGGCCAAGTGTGGGATGAAAGCATCCTGCCGCAGCTCACCGATTACATCCGCATCCCCGCCAAATCACCCCTGTTCGCGCCCGACTGGGAGCAGCAGGGCTTGCTTGACACCGTGGTGCGCAATGCCGCCGCCTGGGTAGATGATCAGAAGGTGGCTGGCCTCACGCTGGAAGTGGTGCGCCTGCCGGGCCGCACGCCGGTGCTGTTCTTCGAGATCGCGGCCACGCGCGCCGCCAGCCCGCAGACGGTGCTGATGTATGGCCACCTGGACAAGCAGCCCGAATTCTCCGGCTGGCGCAGCGACCTCGGTCCCTGGACGCCCCAGTACGAGGACGGCAAGCTCTACGGACGCGGGGGCGCCGACGACGGCTACGCGGTATACGCCAGCATTGCCGCCGTGCAGGAACTCAAGCGCCAGGGCGTGCCGCACCCGCGCATCGTGGGTCTGATCGAGACCAGCGAGGAAAGCGGTTCGCGCGACCTGCTTCCCTACATCGATGCGCTCAAGGGCCGCCTGGGCGACGTGGCACTGGTGGTGTGCCTGGATTCGGGCGCAGGCAACTACGACCAGCTCTGGCTCACCACCAGCCTGCGCGGTATGGCCAGCGGCACGCTCAAGGTGGAGATCCTGACCGAGGGCATCCACTCGGGCGACGCCTCGGGCCTGGTGCCCTCGTCGTTTCGCATCATGCGCCAGGTGCTCGACCGGCTGGAAGACAGCGCCACGGGCCGCCTGCTGCCCGCCCGCTTTCACTGCGAAGTGCCAGCCGAGCGGCTGGCACAAGCGCGCGCCACGGCAACCATCCTGGGCGAAGAGGTGTACCGGCGCTTTCCCTGGGCGCACTACGACTGCGGCGGTTCCACGGCGTTTGCGCTGCCCACCACGCAAGACCCCGTGCAGGCGCTGCTCAAGCGCACCTGGGAACCCACGCTCAGCGTGACCGGCGCCGACGGTTTTCCGGCCCTGCAAGACGCAGGCAACGTACTGCGCCCCTACACCGCCTTCAAGCTGTCCCTGCGCCTGCCGCCGTTGGTGGACGCCGCGCAGTGCGTGCAGGAGATGAAGACCCTGCTCGAAGACAACGCCCCCTACCAGGCCAAGGTGACCTGGGAGAGCGCCAGCGGTGCCAACGGCTGGAACGCACCCGAGACCGCGCCGTGGTTTGAAAGCGCGCTGCACGCCGCCAGCCAGGCGCATTTCGGCGCGCCCTGCGGCTTCATCGGCCAGGGCGGCACCATCCCGCTCATGGGCCTGCTCAGCCAGGGCTTCCCGCAGGCGCAGATGATGGTGTGCGGCGTGCTGGGCCCCAAGAGCAACGCGCATGGCCCGAACGAGTTTCTGCATGTGCCCTATGCCAAGAAGCTCACCGCGGCGGTGGCCCAGGTGATTGCCGACCTGCCTTGAAATGGTCACATCCTGAATCGCCTTTCGCGCCTTCCCCCGGCGGGGCCGATTCGATAGCCGTGATGCGGCCAGCAGCTTGGTCGAGACTGGTTTTGTGAGGGCCATGCTGCTCGCTCGCTGTCTGATGGTGCGGGGCACCGGTCCGGCCACCACGCGCTGGCTGGCCCGGCGGGAGTCGCCCACACCGGGCCGCAACCGCCTATCATGTCCGCTGCCTGCCTCCCTCTGTCCACAACCCTGCCGCGCATGCCATGTTTGACACCGCTGACTTCACCCTGACCGCCTACACCGCCAGCGACGGCGAGAACCTGGCCGTGTATGACTGGCCCCTGGCCGAAGGCAGTGCCCAACGCGGCACCGTGCTGCTGGTGCACGGCCTGGGCGAACATGCGGGGCGTTACCACGCGGTGGCGCATCATCTCAATGCCTGGGGTTTTGCCGTGCGCGCCTATGACCAGTACGGGCACGGCCAATCAGGCGGGCCGCGCGGCGGACTGAACCACGACATGCGCCTGCTGGATGACCTGGCCGATATGGTGGACGCTACCCGCGCGCGCACCCCCGAAGGCCTGCCGCTGGTGCTGCTGGGCCACAGCATGGGCGGGCTGGTGGCTGCGCGTTTTGTCGCCATGCACCTGCGGCCGGTGGACGCGCTGGTGCTTTCCTCGCCCGCACTCGACCCGGGGTTGAACGCCGTGCAAAAAGTCCTGCTGGCCACGCTTCCGGGCGTCGCACCCAACCTGCGCATCAGCAATGGACTCGACGCGGACTTCCTCTCGCACGATCCGGCGGTAGTGGAGGCTTACCAGGCCGACCCGCTGTGCCACGACCGCATCAGTACGCGTCTGGCCCGCTTCATCGCCGACGGTGGCCCGGCCACCGCGGCGCGTGCTGCGCACTGGAGCGTGCCCACGCTGCTGATGTGGGCCGGTGACGACCGCCTGGTGCAGCCCGCCGGCAGCGCTGCCTTTGCCGCCGCGGCGCCCGGTGCGGTGGTGCAATCGCACTGCTTCGAGGGGCTGTACCACGAACTGTTCAACGAGACCTCCGATCTGGCGGCCCCCGTCTTTCAACGCCTGCACGAGTGGCTGGACCTGCTTTTTCCCGCAGAAACATTGCCGTAATTGGCATCCAGCGCTTATCCATAAAGCGCCAAAAGCTATTATTTTTGTAGCTATTTAGTCCCACTACCCTTCGCCTTCAGCCGATCAGCGCCGCACGGCGCTGGCGCACGATCAGCCACAGCAATGCGCCGCCCGTGAGCAGCAGCGGCGGCAGCGAAGCCATGTTCAGCCACGACCAGCCGCTGGTGGTGACGAGCGCACCCGACGCCAGCGAGGTGACCGCCATGGTGGCAAAAACGAAGAAATTGATGGCGCCCTGCGCGCGGTCCTTTTCCTCGGGCCGGTAGGCCGTGATCGCCAGCGTGGTGCTGCCGGTGAACAGAAAATTCCAGCCCACGCCCAGCAAGAACAGGGCGGCGGTGAAGTGCATGATGTCCTGCCCCGAGAGCGCAATGGCGACACACGCCAGGTTCAGGACGACACCAATGAGCATCACCTGCAGCGTGCCCAGGCGCTTGATCAGATGACCGGTAAAGAAGCCGGGTGCAAACATACCGATCACGTGCCATTCGAGCACCAGCGCGGCCGAATCGAAGCCAAAACCACACACCTGCATGGCCAGCGGCGTGGCGGCCATCAGCAGATTCATCACCCCATAGCCCAGTGCGGCGCCCAGTACCGCCACAGCAAAAGCGGGTTGACGCAGCAACTCACCCAAAGGACGACCCACAGGCAGCGCAGCGCTGCCAGGCGCAGGCGGCGCCATGTCTTCGAAGCGCACCGCGGCCATGCAGGCCATGGACAGCAGGGCCACCAGCATGAGCGCGATGTAGGCACCGGCAAACGGCACGGCAAACAGGGTGCGCGTGCCGCTCGCCAGATTGGGCCCGGCGACGGCCCCGATCAGCCCGCCGGCGAGCACCAACGACACCGCTTTTTCGCGGAACGACGGCGCTGCCAGCTCAGCGGCGGCAAAGCGGTAGAGCTGGCCGTTGGCGTTGTAGTAACCGGCAATCACCGTGGCTGCACACAGCAGCCAGAAGCTGGCACTAAAGGCCGCCCAGGCGCACAACGCGGCCGACAGGAAAGCCACCACCAACCCCAGCTGAAAAGAGGCGCGTCGCCCCCAGCGCGCCTGACTTGCCGCCACCAGCGGCGTAGAGAGTGCACCGCCAACCACGTAACCCATGACGGGCAGCGTCGCCATCCAGCCAAAGGGCGCCAGTTGCAGCCCCACCAGGCCATTGATGGCGATAAAAACGACGTTATTGGTCAATAAC
>JAUYGP010000027.1 GCA_030690515.1 Giesbergeria sp. | reverse complement strand
CTGCAAACACTTTAAACCTGGAGACAGACATGACCAAGTTGCCCCGCCTCGTTCCCCTTGCCCTGGCCGTCGCTTTTGTGACAAACGCCCAGGCGGCCTGCCTGACGGATGCGCAGGCCGCCGACCTGGTGGCGCACTACCTCTCGCGCCAGCCGGCAGCCAATCCTGAGAATCTCTCGGAGGCCGACGGCGCCTGCACGCGCGCCAAGGTCAATGCCTTGCTGGCGCCCCGTTGGGGCAAGGTAGTGGGCTACAAGGCGGGGCTGACCAACCCGGCCGTGCAAAAGCGTTTCAACACCGACAAGCCGGTGTGGGGCAAGCTCTACGAAGGCATGGTGCTGGACAACGGCGCCACGGTGGAGGCCGCTTTTGGCGCTCGCCCACTGTACGAGGCTGACATGCTGGTGCGCGTCAAGAGCGCCGACATCAACCAGGCCAAGACCCCCATGGAGGTGTTGCAGGCGATCGATCAGGTGATTCCGTTCATCGAACTGCCCGACCTGGTGGTGCAGGCACCGCCCAAACTCAACGGTGCCGGCGTCAGTGCCATCAACGTGGGCGCCCGCTTGGGCGTTGCTGGGGCTCCCGTGGCGGTGCCGGTGCTGCGAGCCGAACGCTATGCCATGCTGGATGCGCTGCGCGACATGCAGGTCAGCCTGCAGGATGCCAGTGGTGCGCGGCTGGGCGGCGGCAAGGGCAGCGACATCCTGGAGCACCCACTCAACGCTGTTGTCTGGCTGGCGGGCGCGCTGGCGCAGGAGGGGCTTGCCATGCAGCCGGGCGACCTCATCAGCCTGGGCTCATTCTCGCCATTGCTACCGCCCAAGGCGGGCTTGGCTGTCACTGCGACCTATAGCGGTCTTCCGGGCGCGGCGCCGGTGCGCGTGAACTTCAAGTGATGGTTTGCGCGAGGGGCGCGCAGTGAGTGGCCTACATATCCATCACAAGCGCCTGACCGTGCAGATGCGCAGCGTGCTGCAGGGTATGGCCCGCGCCGGGCGCCCAGCGCTGCATACTTTGTCACCCGCTGCTGCGCGGGCTGCCTACGAGGCCGGGTCGGGGGTGCTGGAACTGGCCAGTGCCCCGCTTGCGCGGATAGAAGATTTTTTCATTCCTGCCCGCGACGGCCATGCGTTGGCTGCGCGCCTGTATGCGCCATCGGGTGCAGCTCGTCTGCCGGTGCTGCTGTACCTGCATGGCGGTGGATTCACCATCGGCAGCATCGCAACGCACGATGTGTTGTGCCGCGAACTGGCCCGTCTGTCGGGCTGCATGGTGGTGTCTCTGGACTACCGGCTGGCACCGGAACACCGGTTTCCGGTGGCCAGCAACGATGCCTGGGACGCGCTGGCCTGGCTGGCCGCACACGCCGACACGCTGGGGGCAGACCGCACCCGGCTGGCGGTGGGGGGCGACAGTGCAGGCGGCACGTTGGCCGCGGTGAATGCCATTCTGGCGCGCGACGCCGGTATACCGCTAGCGCTGCAGTTGCTGTTTTATCCGGGCTGTGCCGCGCACCAGGACACTCCGTCGCACGCTACGTATGCGCGCGGCCTGGTGCTGGAGGAACCGGCGATCAGCTGGTTCTTTGGCAACTATGTGAGCACGCGGGAGCAACGCGAGGACTGGCGTTTTGCGCCGTTGTTCGCCTCGGATGTTGATGGCGTGGCACCGGCCTGGGTGGGGCTGGCCGAATGCGACCCGTTGGTGGACGAAGGCGTTGAGTACGCCGACAAGCTGCGTGCCGCAGGTGTGGCGGTGGATCTGGAGATTTACCGCGGCGTGACGCACGAATTTATCAAAATGGGCCGCGCCATCCCCGAAGCGCGCCAGGCCCATGCTGACGCAGCGGCTGCGCTGCGCCAGGCTTTTGAGAGAGATTGATGCTTATGCAACGCAATGCATTTCGCTGTTTCCACCGCCTGCGCGTGCGCTGGGCCGAGGTGGACATGCAGAAGATCGTCTTCAACGCCCACTACCTGATGTACATCGACACGGCCATGATGGACTATTGGCGTGCCCTGGCCTTGCCGTACGAGGCCAGCATGGAGGTACTGGGCGGCGAGATGTACGTGAAGAAGGCCACCGTCGAATACCACGCATCGGCTATTCTGGATGACACACTGGATGTGGCCCTGCGCTGCGCCCGCGTGGGCAATTCGTCGGTGCTGTTCCAGGCAGGTATCTTCCGGGGGGACCAGTGCTTGATCGAGAGCGAACTGGTGTATGTGTTTGCAGACCCGGCCACCCAGACATCGCGCCCGGTGCCTGCGGTGTTGCGCAAACTGCTGACCGACTACGAGGCCGGTAGCCCGGTCGTCACCGTGCAGGTGGGCCCGTGGAACACGCTGGGGCCGGATGCGGCGCAGGTGCGTCAATCGGTTTTTGTGCGTGAACTGGGTATCGACCCCTTGGTGGAGACGGACGTACTGGACAGCGCAGCCGTGCACGCCGTGCTGCGCAACGCCTTGGGCATGCCGGTGGCCACGGGGCGGTTGCTGCCATCGTTGGCGGGTGTGGCACGCATAGGTCGCATGGCCGTGGAGCGCCCGCTGCGTGGCGCGGGTTGGGGGCGGATGGTGCTCGACGCGCTGTTGGAGACGGCCCGTGCGCGTGGTGATCGGCAGGTGGTACTGGATGCCCAAGCCAACGCCCAGGATTTTTACCGGCGCGCCGGGTTTGTGGTCCGTGGTGAGCCTTTCGTGGAGGCGGGCATCAACCATGTGTCCATGGGGCGCGATTTGTAGTGTTTTTAGCCTCTAAGGCTTATCTGTGCAGCGCTGATAGCTATCGTTTTTAATAACGTGCTGTTCTTGTGGGCGGCATCCATGTCAGAGCTTGCGCAGCCGCGCGAGGGCCTCGCGCAGTGTCTCGTCCTTTTTGGCAAAGCAGAAGCGCACCACACGCTGGTCGAAGCCGTCGCCGTAGAAGGCCGAGAGCGGAATGGCGGCCACGCCAATCTCGCGCGTGAGCCATTGGCAAAAATCCGCTTCGCCCAGGTCGCTCACGGCCGAAATGTCTACGCACTGGAAATAGCTGCCGGTGCTGGGCAGCAGGCGCAGGCGTGAGCCTTCCAGCCCCTGCTGGAACAGGTCGCGCTTGGCCTGGTAGAAGGAGGGCAGTTGCAGGTAGGGCGCGGGGTCTTGCAGGTAGTGGGCCAGCCCGTGCTGCATGGGCGTGTTGACCGTGAAGACGTTGAACTGGTGCACCTTGCGAAACTCGGCCGTGAGGGCTGCAGGGGCAGCCACCGTGCCGACCTTCCAGCCCGTGACATGAAAGGTCTTGCCAAAGCTCGACACGATGAAGGCACGGGCTGCCAGGCCCGGAAAGCGCGCAGCACTCTGGTGCTCGGCGCCATCAAACACCATGTGCTCGTACACCTCGTCGCTGATGAGCAAAATGTCGGTCGGTGCCAGCAGGTCTTGCAGCGCCTGCATGTCCTGCATGCTCCAGACGGTGGCGCTGGGGTTGTGCGGGCTGTTGATGATGATCGCGCGTGTGCGCGGCGTGATAGCGGTGCCAATGCGGTCAAAGTCGGGGCGAAAGCTCCCCGGCGTCAGCGGCACGCGCACCACGGTGCCACCCGCCAGCGTGATGTTGGGCGCATAGCTGTCGTAGCAGGGGTCGAGCACCATCCCTTCGTCGCCGGGATGCACGATCGCCAGAATGGCGGTCAGGATGGCTTGTGTGGCACCCGCTGTGATGGTTATTTCGACATCGGGGCAATACTGGCGTGCGCTAGCAGCTTCAATTTTTGTAGCAACGGCCTTCCGCAATGCGGGTATACCGGGCATGGGAGGGTACTGGTTGTGCCCGGCGCGCATGGCCTGGTGAACCGCGTCGATGAGGGCCGGGTCGCAATCGAAATCTGGAAAACCCTGGCCCAGATTGACCGCGCCATGCTCGGCCGCCAGGGCCGACATGACGGAAAAAATAGTGGTTCCAACCTGGGGCAGGCGGCTGGTGAGGACGGGGGTGCGTTCAGTCATGGAGATGGTTTTCTGTCAATGGGCGTCGCTGCGCCCATCTGATGGCCGCGAAGCAGGCCGCGCCAGCGGACGCCGTGAAACCGGCTTTGCCCGGCCACGGGCGTCGTCCCCCTCGCGGGGGAAGACGCGAAGCGGCACAGGGGGGTGTCATAACTCGTAATCGTTCACCTGGCCGCTCATGGCGCGGGCCACCAGGTCGCGGCTCAATCGGTCGCTGAGCAGCTCGGCAAACTTGTAAACAAAATT
>JAUYGP010000020.1 GCA_030690515.1 Giesbergeria sp. | reverse complement strand
CGTGTATCCACCCCTTGGCAGGCCAGGGAAAAACGCGCGGCTGCGCGTAGCGTCCGATCCGGCCGAAAGGTCGGATCAGGCGCAGGAACCGAGGGCGCAAGGCCCGCTGAAAGGGAATGGTTTTGTCTCTCCATCGTTATTTTTGTGTTTGCCCCGGTGGGTTGTCACCCCGCCTGCGCGCCGCTATGCAGTCCACTCTGTTCCGAGGGGTCGTTGGTGCATGGGCTGCGCTGATGCGTCACTGTATGTCTCTCGCTGTGACGGTGGTGTGAGGGTTGTTGGGTAGAGGCGTGAAAATAATTCAGCCCGGTCGCGGTGCATCGCGGCGTAGCAGGCGTGCACCAGACGCAACGGATCGGGTCAACTGCTGGCAGACTCAGGCCTGTGCTGCGGGCTTTTTGTTTGTGTAGCGGAGAGGATTGATGTCACCCCGAAAAACGCCCCCTGAACCACCGCGATTTCTGCGCCACACGCCTGGAGGCTGTGGCGCGCCTGTGTGGCAGCAGCGTGCCGCCGCCGCCCTGACACGCAGCGCTCCACTCATCGTGGCTGTTCTGCTGGCCGCCTGCTCGTCCGTGCGACCCTGGATCAATGAACCACTGCAACCGGTCGAGCCTTCTGCCGCCGAGCGCAAGGCGATGCTGCAAACCATTGCGGAGCGTGATCCGAGCATGCTTGTCGCCGTCACGCTCTCGGGCGGTGGTGCGCGTGCGGCGGCGTTCGGCTATGGGGTGCTCAGCGCCCTGCAGCAAACGCATTTCCACTGGAATGGTCGCGACCACACCTTGCTTGACGCCACCGATGTGGTCAGCGGTGTGTCGGGCGGCAGCATTGTGGCGGCGTACTTTGCGGCGTACGGAATTGATGGGCTGCCACGTTTCGAGCCCGATTTTTTGCGCCAGAACTTTCAGAACAGCCTGATTGCCCAAGCGCTGCAACCTGGCAACCTGATCGATCTCACCTCCCCCTGGCTGGGCCGCTCGCACCTGCTCGCGCGCCGACTCGACGAACTCTATGGTGGTATGACCTTTGGTGACGTGGAGCGCCGGCCGCGCCACCCGCAGCTGTTCATCACCGCCACCGACATGTCACAGGGCGCGGGCTTTGAGTTCACTTGGGACCAGTTCGCATTGATCTGCTCCGACCTCGCCAGCGTGCCGCTGTCGTTTGCCGTCGCAGCGTCATCTGCCGTACCGCTGCTGCTCAGCCCCATGACATTGAAAAACTACGCAGACCGCTGTGACGAGGGCCAGAATGCGCTGGCCTTGCCTGCCTCCGTGCAGGGCGGCACGGCCCGTGCGCGTTTGTACCGCGCGCACGAGCGCAGTTATCTCAACGCCCAGCGCAAACCCTATATTCATTTGGTCGATGGAGGTCTGGCAGACAACCTGGGCGTGCAGCGGCTGCTGGACCGCACGCTGGACGGAGGTCTGCGCAGCGCTTTTACTGAAGTGCAGGTGCCACCTGGCAGCATCAGAAAGGTGGTGTTAATCACCGTGAATTCCGAGCGCGATCCCTCAGTGGACATCGATCAGGAGGACACAGTGCCCAACATGGCGCAGGTGGTGGACACCCTGCTATTTGGTACCGGTGCGCGCGCATCGCGCGAGACGCAGGAGTTTTTGCGCGACACGATCGACCAGTGGCGCCAGTCACTGGCCGCACGTGTGCCGGGCCGCAGCGACGTTTTTGCGCCCGACGCGCAAATCCATGTGATCGCGGTGAACCTGCGCGATGCGTCTGACGACGCTACCCGGCGGCGACTGTTGCAGGTGCCCACGGCGTTTTCCATCTCAGGGGATGAGGTCAGCAGCCTGATCGAGGCCGGGGGCAGTGTGCTGCGCAACTCACCCGACTACCAGGCGCTGATGCAGTCGTTGCGGCGGCCGCAGGATGCGGCCGATGCGCGCTGACGAACACAAGCCGACGCGAGGCTGCGCGCAATGCCCCCGCATGGCCTTTATTGTCCCCGCCACTCGCCTGGCGTCATGCCAGTCCAGCCCTTGAAAGCGCGGATAAAGCTCTTTTCGTTCTGAAACCCTGCCGCCAGCGCGACCTGCTTGATTGGGCGCTGGCTGCGCTGCAGCAGATCTGTGGCCAGTTCGCGTCGAACGGTGTTCTTGAGGTTTTGCAGCGAGGCACCTTCGTCTTTCAACTGCCGGTGCAGAGTGCGTGGTGAGAGGTTCAACCGAGCCGCCATGTCGGCGGCGTTGTGGGTGGACAGCGGCGCACTCAGTAGCATCTGGCGTACGCGCGCAACCAGTAACCGGTCGCGGCGGTATTGCAGCACTTGCAGTGGCAGGGCATGGCGCAACATGGTTTGCAGTGCAGCCTCGTCGCGCCGCAGCGGCAGAGCGAGGTAGCGCGCGTCGAAACTGAGGGCCGTTTGAGCGGTACAAAAACGTGTTGGGGCACTGAACAGCACCGCGTAAGCGTCGGCGTGCTGTGGCGCATCGAAGGCGAAGTCTGCCGCAAGCAGTGGTATGGATGAATCGATGAACCAGCAGGCGAGGCCATGGGCGTTGCGCAACACGGAGACCAGGCAGAACTCGTGCAGCGCGCCCAGATCCCGGTGCGTGGCAATCGACAGCGTGGCCGTGTCGCCAGCGCTGTCCAGGCGCAGGGTAATGTCGTCGGTTAATAGCCCATGGTGTCGGCACCAACGCTGCAGTGCCACGCCCAGGGTGGGCGAGCTGATGGAGGCGCGCGCCAGTAGCCCATAGCTGCCCCAGGGCAGGCGGCGGCTGAACCACCCCAGGGCTTCATCGTCCAGAGCTTGCATGGCCAGGCCAGACAACCGCTCAAACTGCCAGGCGGTGATGCGGGTCTCGGGGTTTTCCCCTTCCTGTGGCGTGATTTGTGCCTGCTGGAGCAGCGGTTCAGCCGAAACCCCGGCGCGTTGGCAGGCCAACACAATGGCTTGAACAAAGGCTATCGGCGTTGCGGCCGTCCCGGTGGGAAGGGGGGGTTGGACTGGGGTCAGGGGGCGCGAAGGCAAGAGCGGGTTCACGGCAGCGAGTTTGCCGCAAATGTGGCGTGATTTGCAACCACGCTGGCAACCCCTCTGCGGGCAGGGGGCGTATTCTTGGGGCAGACTTTCGTGGCAAGAGTGACGCTGTGGCGTCCGGCCCCACCTTCCCCGCACACCGGAAAGACTCTCCATGCCCGTTTTGCAGACCCAACTGAACGCTCGTTCGTCCGATTTTCTGACCAATGCTGCTGCCATGCGCACGCTGGTCGAAGACCTGAACGCCCACATTGCCCGCACTTTCGAGGGAGGGGGCGAGGCATCGCGTGCCAAGCATGTGGCGCGTGGCAAGCTGCTGCCGCGCGAGCGCGTGCAGATGCTGCTCGATCCGGGAACGCCGTTCCTGGAACTGGCGCCGCTGGCGGCACTGAACATGTACAACAACGACGCGCCGGGCGCCGGCCTGATCGCCGGGATTGGCCGTGTCAGCGGGGTGGACTGCATGGTCGTCTGCAATGACGCCACGGTGAAGGGCGGCACCTACTACCCGCTCACCGTCAAGAAGCACCTGCGTGCGCAAGAGGTAGCGCAGCAGAACCACCTGCCTTGTATTTACCTGGTCGATTCGGGCGGTGCCAACCTGCCCAACCAGGACGAGGTCTTTCCGGACCGTGACCACTTTGGCCGTATCTTCTTCAACCAGGCCAACATGAGCGCGCAGGGCATTGCGCAGATCGCAGTGGTGATGGGCAGTTGCACGGCGGGCGGCGCCTATGTGCCCGCCATGAGCGACGAATCCATCATCGTCAAGAACCAGGGCACCATCTTTCTGGGCGGCCCGCCGCTGGTCAAGGCCGCCACAGGCGAGGTCGTCACGGCCGAAGACCTGGGCGGTGGCGACGTGCACACCCGCCTGTCCGGCGTGGCCGACCACCTGGCGCAAAACGACATGCATGCCCTCAAGTTGGCACGTATGGCGGTCAAAAATTTGAATAAAAATAAGCCTCTAGCGCCCGCCGATCATACGCCTACAGCTCCTAAATTTGTAGCGGAAGAGCTGTATGGCGTGATCCCCGTGGACACGCGCAAACCGTTTGATGTGCGCGAAATCATCGCCCGCATCGTCGATGGCAGCGAGTTTGATGAATTCAAGGCGCGCTACGGCACCACGTTGGTCACCGGCTTTGCGCGCATCGAGGGCATGCAGGTGGGCATCATCGCCAACAACGGCATCTTGTTTTCCGAGTCCGCCCTCAAGGCCACGCATTTCATCGAGCTGTGCTGCCAGCGCAAGATTCCGTTGGTGTTCTTGCAGAACATCACGGGCTTCATGGTGGGCCGCAAGTACGAAAACGAAGGCATCGCGCGCAACGGCGCCAAGATGGTCACGGCCGTGGCCACGGCGAGTGTTCCGAAGTTCACCATCATCATCGGCGGCAGCTTTGGCGCTGGCAACTACGGCATGTGCGGCCGCGCCTACTCGCCCCGCTTCCTCTGGATGTGGCCCAACGCGCGCATCAGCGTGATGGGCGGTGACCAGGCCGCTGGCGTGCTGGCCACCGTCAAGCGTGACGGCATCGAGTTGAAAGGGGGCCAGTGGAGCATGGAGGAAGAAGAAGCCTTCAAGGCCCCCATCCGCCGCCAGTACGAAGACCAGGGCCACCCCTACTACGCCACCGCGCGGCTGTGGGATGACGGCGTGATCGACCCCGCCGACACGCGCCGCGTGCTGGCGCTGGGCCTGGCGGCCACGCGCAATGCGCCGATTGAAGATACGAAATTCGGCTTGTTCCGCATGTGAGTCCAGGCGTCGCCATGAATTTTGTTGCCCACTTCCAGACGCTGGCACGCTACAACGTGTGGGCCACGGTGCGTGTGCTGGAGTCGGTGGCGGCCGTTTCGGATGACGCCTACCGCCGCGACGTCGGCCTGTTCTTTCGAAGCCTCCATGGCACGCTCAACCACCTGCTGGTAGGCGAACACTTGCTGTGGTTTCGCCGCTTTGACGAAGGTATTTCACCCAAGCTGGCGCTGAATGCCGAGGTGGAGCCCGACCGCGTGGCGCTGGCCGAGCGTCTGCAGGCGGGCGCAGCCTGCTGGGAGCCGCTGATCGCCCGCTGGCCCGCAGAGCGCTTTTCAGGCCAGCTCGCCTACACCACCATGCGAGGCACGCCCGCATCGCTGCCCTTTGCCGCCACGTTGGCCCATGTGTTCAACCACGGCACGCACCACCGCGGCCAGATGACGGCGGCGCTGACCGCGCTGGGCCAGCCTTGCCCTGAGCTAGATCTGGTCTATTTCCTGCAAACCGAAGCCGCCGCACCATGAGCCACCTGCAAATCACTTACGCGGGCGCCGTTGCCCGCATCACGCTCACCCAGCCCGAGGTGCGTAACGCCTTCAGCGACGAAGTCATTGCCGACATCACCGCCGCTTTCACCGAGGTGGGCGCCCGCGCCGAGGTGCGCGCCGTGGTGCTGGCCGCCGAGGGCCCTGCGTTCTGCGCTGGTGCCAACCTGAACTGGATGCGGCGCATGGCCGACTACACGCGCGAAGAAAACGTGGCCGACGCCGCCAAATTGGCCGAGATGCTGCGCGTGATCTACGAATGCCCCAAGCCGACCATCGCCCGCGTGCAGGGCGATGTGTATGCGGGCGGCATGGGCCTCGTGGCTGCCTGCGACATGGCCGTCTGCGTGGACACCGCAGGGTTTTGCCTGAGCGAAGTCAAGCTGGGCCTGATCCCCGCCACCATCAGTCCCTATGTGATCCGCGCCATGGGCGCACGCGCAGCGCACCGCTACTTTCTGACGGCCGAGCGTTTTGGCGCGCAGGAGGCGCTGCGCACGGGTTTCGTGCAGGAGGTGGTTGTGGCCGAGGCACTCGATGCCAAGGTCGATGAACTACTCAAGGCGCTCACATCCGCCAGCCCCAACGCCGTGCGCGCCTGCAAGCGCCTGGTAATCGATGTGGCCGAGCGGGAGATCAACGCCGACCTGATCGCCGCCACCGTGGAAGGCATTGCCGACATTCGCGCCAGCAGCGAGGGCAAGGAAGGCGTGCAGTCGTTTCTACAAAAGCGCAAGCCCGCGTGGCTGCAGGCCTGAGCGGCGGCGCGTAGCCCGGTACGGCATGGACCACCCCCATGGACTCTCTTTGGTACAGCGTCGTCCAGTGGCTTCACACGCTGGGCCTGCATGTGGACGGCCAGACCACCCGTGCCGTGGGCGAAGCCGCCGCGCGGGCCACGGCGACGCTGGATACACCCGGCCTGCTGGCGCTGGCCGCCGCGCTGGGCTGGGCCAGTGGCTTGCGGCTGTATGCGGTGGTGTTCATCACCGGCATGGCGGGGTTGGCGGGTTGGGTGGCATTGCCCGAAGGGCTGCAGGTGCTGCAACACCCGGCACTGCTGGTGGCCAGTGGTTTCATGCTGTTTGTCGAATTCTTCGCCGACAAAATTCCGGGCCTGGATTCGGTGTGGGATCTGCTGCACACCGTAATCCGCATCCCCGCGGGGGCCGCGCTGGCGGCGGGCGTGTTTGGTGCCGATGGCACCACCATGGCCGCTGTGGCGGCGCTGCTGGGCGGCACGCTGGCTGCCACCAGCCAAGCTGCCAAGACCACGGCGCGGGCGGCCATCAACACTTCGCCCGAGCCGTTTTCCAACGTATCGGCCAGTCTCTTCGAGGATGGGCTGGTGGTGGGCGCCCTGTGGCTGGCCCTGACCAGCCCGTTGGTCTTTGCCGGGGTGCTGTTTGTCACGGTATTGGCCATGTGGGCGATGACCTGGGTCTTGTTCAAATTCCTGCGCGCGGTGCTGCGTCGCATTTCTTCCTTTGTTTCTGGTTCTGAGAGGGCGACATAAATGTTCACGAAAATCCTGATTGCCAACCGCGGGGAGATTGCCTGCCGCGTTGCGGCCACCGCCCGTCGTATGGGCGTGAAAACCGTGGCGGTGTATTCCGACGCCGACGCCAACGCTAAGCATGTCGCAGTGTGTGACGAGGCCGTGCACATCGGCTCAAGCGCCCCCAAGGACAGCTACCTGCGCTGGGAACGCATCCTGGAGGCGGCCAAGGCCACGGGTGCGCAGGCCATCCACCCCGGCTACGGGTTCCTGAGCGAGAACGAAGAGTTCGCCCAGGCCTGCCAGAACGCGGGCCTGGTCTTCATCGGCCCGCCTCCCTCGGCCATCAAGGACATGGGCCTCAAGGCCGAGTCCAAGCAGCTCATGGAAAAGGCCGGCGTGCCCCTGGTTCCCGGCTACCACGGCGCCGACCAGGACCCCGTTTTGCTGCAGCGCGAGGCCGACCGCATTGGCTACCCCGTGCTCATCAAGGCCAGTGCGGGCGGCGGTGGTAAAGGCATGCGCGCCGTGGACAAGTCCGAGGACTTTGCCGCCGCGCTGGCATCGTGCAAGCGCGAAGCCATCAACAGCTTTGGCGACGACGCCGTGTTGATCGAAAAATACGTGCAGCGCCCGCGCCACATCGAAATCCAGGTGTTTGGCGACACCCAGGGCAACTACGTGTACCTGTTTGAGCGCGATTGCTCGGTGCAGCGCCGCCACCAGAAGGTGCTGGAAGAAGCCCCCGCCCCCGGCATGACACCCGAGCTGCGCGCACGCATGGGCGAGGCGGCGGTGGCAGCAGCGCGCGCGGTGCATTACGTGGGCGCAGGCACGGTGGAATTCATCGTCGAGCAGCCCGGCGGCTACGCGCACCCTGAGCAGATGAAATTCTTCTTCATGGAAATGAATACGCGCCTGCAGGTCGAGCACCCCGTCACCGAAGCCATTACCGGCCAGGACCTGGTCGAGTGGCAACTGCGTGTGGCCTCGGGCGAACCACTGCCGTGCATGCAAGACCAACTGAAGATCGCTGGCCACGCCATCGAGGCGCGCATCTGCGCCGAAAACCCCGACAACAACTTCCTGCCCGCCACGGGCGCACTGCATGTGTACGGCCTGCCCGAGTGCGTGACATTTGAACGCGGCGCTGTGCGGGTCGATTCCGGCGTGCGGCAGGGTGATGTCATCAGCCCCTTCTACGACTCCATGGTGGCCAAGCTCATCGTGCACGGTGACACGCGCGAACAGGCGCTGGCGCGGCTCGATGAGGCGCTGGCGCAAACCCACATCGTCGGTCTGGCCACCAATGTGCAGTTTTTGCGCCGTGT
>JAUYGP010000089.1 GCA_030690515.1 Giesbergeria sp. | reverse complement strand
ATGCCGCGCTGCTTCTCGATCTCCATCCAGTCGGAGGTAGCGTGGCGGCTGGCCTTGCGGCCCTTCACTGCGCCAGCGATCTGGATGGCGCCCGAAAACAGCAGGAGCTTTTCCGTCAGCGTGGTTTTACCAGCGTCGGGGTGGGAAATGATGGCAAAGGTGCGGCGGCGCCGGGTCTCAGAGGCGTAGGACAAGGGGTAATCCAGCAACAGGGGAAAGCGTTGGCACACCAGCACCCCTGTGGGGGCGGTGGTGTGGTGAAAGGCGGGATTTTACGGGTGGGGCCGGAAAGAGGGGCCATCGGGTCTTCAGCCGCCGCAGACCAGGCAGGCCTTAGCGGCCTTTGTGCGCCAAACATGTCACAGTGGCGGTCATGCATTCCGACTCTGTAGCCCCTCCTGCATCGACCTGGGTGCAGGTGGGCACGCCGGCTTACCGGCGCATCAGCCTGGCGCTTTTCCTGGCAGGGTTTGCCACTTTCTCACTGCTGTACTGCGTGCAGCCGGTGCTGCCAGAGCTGGCCGGGTATTTCAGCCTGGGCGCGGCGGGCAGTTCGCTGGCGCTTTCGGTGACCACGGGCTGCCTGGCGGTGGCGATCTTTGTTGCGGGGGCGCTGTCCGAGGGGCGTGACCAGCGCCGCCTGATGTTTGCATCGATGGCGCTGGCGGCCCTGTGCAACGTGCTGGCCGCCGTAGCGCCCACCTGGGGGGCGCTGCTGGCGGCGCGGGCGCTGGAAGGCCTGTTGCTGGGCGGCGTGCCTGCCGTCGCCATGGCGTACTTGTCGAACCACATCCACCCGCGCGGGCTGGGGTTCTCCATGGGTTTGTATATCGGTGGCACGGCCTTTGGCGGCATGGCCGGGCGCATTGGCATGAGCGCGCTGGCTGACCACTTTGGCTGGCGTGTGGCCCTGGCCACCATGGGGGTGCTGGGCCTGGTGGCAGCGGTGGGCTTTGTGCTGCTGTTGCCGCGCGCCAGCAGGCCGGGCGCCCCGGCGGTGCGCAGGGCCCTGGGTTTGCGCTACCACCTGGGCGCGTGGCGTGCCCATCTGCAAACGCCGGGCCTGCCGCTGCTGTTTGCCTCGGGCTTTGCGCTGATGGGGGTGTTTGTCTCGCTGTTCAACTACGCCGGTTTCCGGCTGGCCCTGCCGCCCTATGGCCTGAGCCAGACGCAGATCGGGCTGGTCTTCAGTGTCTACCTGTTCGGCATGGTGGCCTCGCCCATGGCGGGCGGGCTGGCAGACCGGCTGGGCCGCGCGCCGGTGCTCGTCGGCGGTGTGGTACTGATGTCGGCGGGCGTGTTGCTGACCTTGGTGGCGCCACTGGCGGGGGTGATGGCGGGCATTGCTGTGCTGACCTTCGGGTTCTTTGTCGCGCACGCCGTGGCCAGCGGCTGGGTGGGGCGGCTGGCGCTGCAGTCCAAGGGGCATGCCTCGTCGCTGTACCTGCTGGCGTACTACCTGGGGTCGAGCCTGCTGGGGTCGGCTGGGGGCTGGTTCTGGGAGCATGGCCGCTGGCCTGCGCTGGTGGTGTTCTCGCTGGCGCTGCTGGCCGGGGCGCTGTGGTTGGCGCTGCGCCTGCGCGGCATGGCCGATGCCGCCAAGGGGTGAGGCAGCACGCCGCCTGCGGTGCCGATATAATTGCCCCTTCTTCCGAGGAGCGTTGCAGCGGCCCCCTTTTTTGTGCGGGACGTGAGGCTCGGAGTCATCCCGCAACGACGCTCATCCACTTTCCGCGTGGGTGAGCCTGTTTCTTCCCCCGGTGAGTGGTTTTTCAAACATGCTTTGGAGCAAACCATCATGAACGCACGCGTCAACGCCCCGGTCAACACCGACAGCATCATTGCCGATATCGGCCTGGCCGCCTGGGGCCGCAAAGAAATCCGCATCGCCGAAACCGAGATGCCCGGCCTGATGGCCATCCGCGAAGAATTCGCTGCCAAGCAGTCGCTCAAGGGCGCGCGCATCACCGGCAGCCTGCACATGACCATCCAGACCGCTGTGCTGATCGAAACGCTGCAGGCGCTGGGCGCCGAGGTGCGCTGGGCCTCGTGCAACATCTTCTCGACGCAGGATCATGCCGCTGCTGCTATTGCCGCCAGCGGCACGCCGGTGTTCGCCATCAAGGGTGAAACCCTGGCTGAATACTGGGACTACACGCACCGCATCTTTGATTTCGGCGCTGCAGGCACGCCCGGCGAAGGCCCGAACCTGATTCTGGACGACGGCGGCGACGCCACGCTGCTCATGCACCTGGGCAAGCGCGCTGAAAAAGACGCCTCCCTCATTGCCAACCCGACCAGCGAAGAAGAAACCTGCCTGTTTGCCGCCATCAAGGCCAAGCTCGCTGTGGACCCCACCTGGTACAGCCGCAAGAGCGCCGAAATCATCGGCGTGACCGAGGAAACCACCACCGGTGTGCACCGCTTGAAGGAAATGTCGG
>JAUYGP010000002.1 GCA_030690515.1 Giesbergeria sp. | reverse complement strand
GGTGTCAATACAAGCGGCCGGATTCCAACGGCGATGCGCGCAATTCTAGACGCATTTGCGTCACCGATCAGCCTCGCGTGGGTTTTTTGGCACCACTTGCGCGCTTGGCATCTTTCCGGATTGACAGCGCCGATTCTCGGTGCATTGGCCACTACATCGGCGTAGCCAAACGAGAGATATGTCAGCGCAACGTGCCACCGGTGACATTCCTCGACGGCCTCGACATCGTTGCGCATTGCCTGCTCTTTTCGTGGTAGCTGAAGGCGCTTGTCAGGCAAGCACAAAGACCTATTTTTTTGTGCAACCTACTGCTTCACGCGGGCACGAATTTCCGGCAAGGCCTTCTGCAAGTAATACACCATGGACCACACCGTGAGCACCGCTGCAATCCAGATCAGCCAAGTGCCCCACACACCGGTGTCGATGATCTCCAGCACGCGCCCGTCATAGAGCAAAAAGGGAATAGCGGTCATTTGCACCATGGTCTTGAGCTTGCCCAGCATGTGCACGGCCACGCTCTTGCTGGCGCCGATCTGCGCCATCCATTCGCGCAGGGCAGAGATGGCGATCTCGCGCCCGATGATGATGAGCGCAACGAACACGTCGGCCCGCTGCAGATGCACCAGCACCAGCAGCGAGGCGCAGACGAGAAACTTGTCTGCCACGGGGTCGAGAAAAGCGCCGAAGGACGAGGTCTGGTTGAGCTTGCGGGCCAGGAAGCCATCGAGCCAATCGGTGGCGGCAAACACGATGAACATCACCGTCGCGATGAGGTTGCGCATGGCCGGGTCAAGCGGCAGGTAGAACACCCCCACGATCAAAGGTATCGCGACGATGCGCGTCCAGGTCATGATGGTGGGTATGGTCCAGAACATGGCTGCGATTGTGTCACGCCCGAGGCGGCCTGGTGTGAGGGACTGCTGCCCTATCAGCGCAGCGCGCGGTAAATCTCTTCGGCCAACTCGTTCGAGATTCCATCCACCGTGGCGAGATCAGCCACACTGGCCTCGGCCACACCGCGTACACCGCCAAAACGCTGCAGCAGGCGCGCACGTTTTTTCGGCCCGATGCCGGGAATATCCTCCAGCCGACTGCCACCGACACGCACCTTGGCGCGCGCTGCGCGCATGCCAGTGATGGCGAAGCGGTGCGCTTCGTCGCGGATCTGCGCTACGAGCATCAACGCGGCTGAATCCTTGCCCAGGTACACCTTCTCACGCCCGTCGGCAAACACCAGTTCTTCTAGGCCCACCTTGCGGCCTTCCCCTTTTTCTACGCCAATGATGCGCGTGACATCCAGCCCCAGCGCCGTGAACACCTCACGCGCCATGGTCACCTGGCCCTTGCCTCCATCGACAAGCACCAGGTCGGGCAGGCGTGCCTGCGAACCCGTGGGCTCGGCGCCGCCCGCTTCGCGTTGCGCCTGGGCCACCTTGCTGTAGCGGCGCTCCAGCACCTGGCGCATGGCGGCATAGTCGTCGCCGCCGGTGATGCCCTCGATCTTGTACCGCCGGTATTCGCTGCCCTGCATTTTGTGGTGATG
This sequence comes from Giesbergeria sp., assembly GCA_030690515.1. Classification (GTDB taxonomy): domain Bacteria; phylum Pseudomonadota; class Gammaproteobacteria; order Burkholderiales; family Burkholderiaceae_C; genus Simplicispira. The sequence continues at coordinate 12,840 of JAUYGP010000002.1, read as the reverse complement.
GAACACCACGCACGAGGCCTGGGTTGATTCGCCAGCAGTGTGCGAGATGTCGAAGCACTCGATGGTGAGCTGATCCAGGTCTTCCTCCGGCAGGTCCAGCGCCTCGGCCAGCGCCCGTGTGCGGGCCTGCTGCGAGCCTTCCTCGGCCAGCAGACGGGCCAGCTGCAGCTCGGCATTCTTTTCCGCCATGTCCAGCCACGCACGACGCTGCGCTCTGGGCTGGTGCACCGCACCCACCTGCACACCGCACTGCTCTGACAGAGCCTGCAGCAGCCCCTTGTCTACCGGATCGCTGGCCACCAGCACCGGCGGCACCGGCACGCCAATGTAGTGCTGCGCAATGAAGGCATGCAGCACCAGAGCTTCTACGGAACGGGCTGGCGTGGTCGCGTCCTCCGCCTCGAACACGGCAGCCGCATCTTCGACGTGAACCGGAAAGTAAGCCCGGTCGCCCAGGTGCCGCCCGCCGCGCACCATGGCCAGGTTCACGCAGGCGCGGCCCCCTTGCACCTTGACGGCCAGAATGTCCACGTCCTTGTCGGAAGCAGTTTCGATGGACTGCTGGTGCAGCACGCGCGCCAGTGCCGTGATCTGGTTGCGCAGTTCGGCCGCCTGCTCGAATTCGAGGCGTTCCGCGTGCGCCATCATGCGCGCCTCCAGCGTCTGCAGCAGCGTCTGTGTTTCGCCGCGCAAAAGCGCTTCCGCGTGCGCCACATCCTGCGCATAGGCTTCGGGCGAGACCAGGCCCACACACGGGGCGGAGCAACGCTTGATTTGGTACAGCAAACAGGGCCGGGTACGGTTGGCGAACACGGTGTCTTCGCAGGTACGCAGACGAAACACCTTTTGCAGCAGCTGGATGGTCTCCTTGACGGCCCAGGCACTGGGGTACGGCCCAAAATAGCGGTGCCTCCGGTCGATGGCGCCCCGGTAGTAAGCCATACGCGGAAACCGCTGGCCCGGCGCATCGCCCTGGCCATCCTTGGAAGCCACGCCCGTGATCTTCAGATAGGGGTAACTCTTGTCATCGCGGAACAGAATGTTGTACCGGGGGTTCAGCGACTTGATGAGGTTGTTCTCCAGCAGCAGCGCCTCGGCCTCGGAGCGCACCACGGTGGTCTCCATGCGCACGATCTTGCCCACCATGTGGCCGATACGCGTGCCGCCATGGGTTTTCTGGAAATAACTGGACACCCGCTTCTTCAGGTTGCGCGCCTTGCCCACATACAAAAGCGCATCCTCGGCGTCGAAATAGCGATAGACACCGGGCAGCGGGGGCAGCGCGGCCACCTGGGCCAGCAGTTCGTCGGAATGCAGATCAGACATCGCCGCTATTGTGGCGCCACGCACAGCGCCACCCTGGCCACGGGGGTACTTCACCAACCCCACCCGTCTGCACCGTGCCTGCGGTGCGGCAGTGCACCGACAATGCGCCCCTATGCCACCTCTGTACTGGGATATTTTTTGCCAAGTCATCGACAACCACGGCGATATCGGCGTGTGCTGGCGGCTGGCAAGCCAACTCGCCCACCGCGGCCACGCCGTGCGCCTGTGGGTGGACGATGCGTCGGCGCTGGCATGGATGGCGCCTGTCGGCGTGCCGGGCGTGGAGGTGCGCTCCTGGATGGATCGGCTCCAGCCCCACGAAACTCCTTCCGACGTGTTGGTGGAAGCCTTTGGTTGCGACATTCGGCTGGACTTCATCGCGGCTTGTGCAGACCGGGCGAGCGCAGGCGACCGCAAGCCTGTGTGGATCAACCTGGAATACCTGTCCGCCGAACCATGGGTGCCACGCCACCACACCCTGCCCAGCCCGGTCATGCAGGGCCCGGCGGCGGGCTGGACCAAGTGGTTTTTCTATCCTGGCTTTACCCCGGATACCGGGGGACTGCTGCGCGAACCCGATCTGCTCGAACGCCAGGTACGCTTTGACATCGAGGCATGGCGCAGCCAGCACTCTGGCGCCTCCAACGAACGCTGGATTTCGTTGTTCTGCTATGAACCTGCCGCCCTGCCCGCACTGCTGGCACAGTGCGCACAGCAACCCACGCGCCTGCTCGCCACCCCCGGCCGCGCTGCAGCGGCCACGCGATCGGCTTTGCTGGAAAATTTGGATCAAATCAGCCTCCAGCGCTTAACCAACAAGCGCGATCAGCTATCAATTTCATACTTACCGTACTGCACGCAAGCGGCCTTTGACGACATGCTTTGGGCCTGCGACCTCAATTGCGTGCGCGGCGAAGACTCGCTGGTGCGTGCGCTATGGGCGGGGCGTCCGATGGTCTGGCAGATCTACCCCCAGCACGACAACGCGCACCACAACAAGCTGCACGCCTTTCTAGACTGGCTACAGGCCCCGGCGTCGCTGCGACAGTTTCATGCCACCTGGAACGCAATGGACGACGCGCCGCTGGTCTTGCCGGATGCATCCACGCTGACGGAATGGGCCTTGTGCGTGCAGTCCGCGCGCGCCCGGTTACTGGGGCAAGTTGACCTGGTGACGCAAATTCTGGGGTTCGTTTACGAAAAACGGTAAAATCCAAGGCTTTGCGCAAAATGCTGTGATCCACTGGCACAGCGACCACCGCGCATTCCCGCCGCGGAACATGTGTCGGCACAGCAGTCCACCGGGCTGCAGGCCTGCGCATTGAGCGGCCCCAACCCAGGCAATATGCAATGAAAATCGCTCAAGAAATCCGCGCCGGCAACGTCATCATGCACGGCAAGGACCCCATGGTCGTGCTCAAGACGGAATACGCCCGTGGCGGCCGCGGCGCCGCCACCGTGCGCATGAAGCTCAAGAGCCTGATCGGCAACTTCGGCACCGAAAACGTGTTCAAAGCCGACGACAAGATCGACAACGTGATCCTCGACAAGAAAGAGTGCACCTACTCCTACTTCGCCGACCCGATGTACATCTGCATGGACGAAGAGTTCAACCAGTACGAAGTCGAAGCCGAAAACATGGGCGATTCGCTGAACTACCTGGAAGATGGCATGACCATTGAAGTGGTGTTCTACGACGGCAAGGCCATCTCGGTCGAACTGCCCACCAGCGTGGAACGCGAAATCACTTGGACGGAACCCGCCGTCAAGGGCGACACGTCCGGCAAGGTGCTCAAGCCCGCCAAAATCGCCACCGGCTTTGAAGTGCCTGTGCCCCTGTTCGTCTCGCAAGGCGACAAGATCGAAATCGACACCCGCACCGGCGAATACCGCAAGCGCGTGTGATGCGGTTGCCGCCCACAGCGGCCACTGGAACAAAAAAGGCTTCCCTCGGGAAGCCTTTTTTATATGTGCTGCAAAAGAGCTATTAAAAATATAGCTGCTAGCGCTTGTATTTATTAGATTTCAAGCATTTTTGATATCTAAAACAATACAGGAAAATCGCTAGATGCTCACATTTTTGAAGCATCAAATGGGCTGTGCCACCAGGTCATGACCCTGCACGCCCACGATGCGGGCCTTGGTGAATTCGCCCACCTTCAGGGTTTTACTGATCTTCTCGGGGGGCAGCATACGCACGGTGCCGTCGATCTCCGGCGCATCGGCATAGCTGCGGCCCACGCCGCCCTTGCGGCCCAGCGCAGGGGCATGGTCCACCAGCACTTGCATGGTTGCGCCAACGCGGCGCTGCAGCTTGGCAATCGACACTTCCTCGGCCACGGCCATGAAGCGCGCGCGGCGCGCCTCGCGGACTTCCAGCGGCAGCATGCCGGGCAGGTTGTTGGCCTCGGCACCCGCAACGTCGCTGTAGGCAAAGCAGCCGGCACGGTCAATCTGCGCCTCGCGCATGAAGTCGAGAAGGTGCTGGAATTCCTCTTCCGTCTCGCCGGGGAAGCCAGCGATGAAGGTGCTGCGAATCACGATATCGGGGCAGGCCTCACGCCAGCGCAGGATGCGCTCCAGGTTCTTCTCGCCGCTGGCCGGGCGCTTCATGCGCTTGAGCACGTCAGGGTGGCTGTGCTGGAAGGGCACATCAAGGTAAGGCAACACCCGGCCCTGCGCCATGAGCGGGATGATCTCGTCCACGCTCGGGTAGGGGTATACATAGTGCAGCCGCACCCACGCACCGTAAGGCTCGGCCATTTCGCCCAGGGACTGCACCAGTTCCAGCAGGCGCGTCTTGACGGGCTTGCCGTCCCAAAAACCGGTGCGGTATTTCACATCCACGCCGTAGGCCGAGGTGTCCTGGCTGATGATCAGCAGCTCTTTCACACCGCCCTCGAACAAGGCCTTGGCCTCCTTCAGCACGTCGCCGATGGGGCGAGAAACGAGGTCGCCGCGCATCGAAGGGATGATGCAGAAGGTGCAGCGATGATTGCAACCTTCGCTGATCTTGAGATAGGCATAGTGGCGCGGAGTGAGCTTGATGCCCGCCACGCCCATGGCGCCCGGCACCAGGTCGATGAAGGGGTCGTGCGGCTTGGGCAGGTTGCGGTGCACGGCGTCCATCACCTCCTGCGTGGCCTGCGGGCCGGTCACGGCCAGCACGCTCGGGTGCATCTGCTGCACCATGTTGCCGCCGCCCTCGCCTGCGCGCGCGCCCAGGCAGCCAGTGACGATGACCTTGCCGTTCTCGGCCAGGGCCTCGCCAATGGTGTCGAGGCTTTCCTTGACGGCGTCGTCAATGAACCCGCAGGTGTTGACAATGACCAGATCCGCGCCTTCAAACGTCTTGGCGGTCTGGTAGCCCTCGGCGCTGAGCTGGGTAAGGATGAGTTCGGAGTCGGTCAAGTTCTTGGGGCAACCCAGGCTGACGAAACCGATTTTGGGAATTTTCGTGGGGGAGGAGACTTCGGTCATCCCCCTATTGTCCCAGTATTGCGAAAACGGCGATCAGCGCTTGAGCCCCAGCGCCCCCAACATTTGTTCCGTCTGCTTTTGCACTTGTTCCTGCATTTGCGTGAACATGGTGCGCGACTGATCGGCGTAGCTGCCCATCAGCCCCTGCACCATGGGCGATTGCGCGCTCATGAATTGGGTCCACATCTCGGGGGTCATGCCTTGCGACTGCTCGGTCAGCTTGGACTGCATGTCCGTAAAGACCTGCACGTTTTTCTCCAAGTAGCTCCCCATGAAGCCCTGCATGGCGTGGCCGTAGAAACGGATGATGTTGGACAGCACGGACTCGGTGAACATGGGTGCCCCGCCGGCCTCTTCTTCCAGAATGATCTGCAGCAAGATGCTGCGTGTAATGTCTTCGCTTGTCTTGGCGTCACGCACCACCAGGTGCTCGCTGGCCATCACCAGATGCTTGACTTCTGCCAGGGTGATGTAGGAGGAGGTGGTGGTGTCGTAGAGGCGCCGGTTGGGGTATTTTTTGATGACCCGCTGGGCCTGCTTTGCGGCTGGCGCGGCATTCTGTTCTTGCACTGTGGAGTCTCCTTGGGCCATCGCGCCCATGTATTGCACTGCAACAGATTTTAGGCGTGCGACTCTATGCCTCCGCACAGGAATACCCTGACGGCATCCGGCGATGGTGCCCCCCCTGCTGTTAGGGGACGCGCACTACCCCACCCCACCGGACCGCATGCCGTCTCGTGATACCGTGGCACATCCTCACTGATTCGCCACGGATAGCAATGAACCAGATCCCTCCCAGCGAATGGCTGGAAAACGTCACTTTCGACGAAATGGTCGTCGGCCAGAGCGCGCGCCTGTTGCGCACCCTGAGCACCGCCGACATCCAGGCTTTTGCCGCCGTTTCGGGCGATACCAACCCGACCCACCTGAATTCGGACTACGCCAACGACACCCTGTTCCACGGCGTGATTGCCCACGGCATGTGGGGCGGCGCACTGATTTCAGCGCTACTGGGCACCAATTTTCCCGGCCCCGGCACCATCTATGTCTCGCAGGATCTGCACTTCACCAAGCCCGTGCGCATTGGCGACACGCTGACCGTCACCGCCACCGTGGTCAGCAAGGACGACAGCCGCAAGCGGGTGGAGCTGGCCTGCCAGGCGGTCAACCAGAAGGGCGAGAGCGTGCTGCATGGCGTAGCCCAGGTGGTTGCACCCACGCAGAAAGTGCGTCTGCCCAAGCCCCACGCCCCCCAGATTCAGGTTTTTGACCCCCAGGCCCGCTTTCGGGAGCTGCTGGCCCTGGGCCAGGGCATGCCGGCCGAGCGCTGTGCGGTCGTGCACCCGTGTGACACCGATTCGCTGCGCGGCGCCATGGATGCGGCCCTGCACGGCCTGATCATCCCCGTGCTCATCGGCCCCGAGGCGCGCCTGCGCAGCGTGGCAGAAGCCGCAGGCATCGACCTGAACGGCATCGAGATCCTCCCCGTCGAACACAGCCACGCCGCAGCCCAGAAGGCCGTGGAGCTGGCCGCGCTGGGCGATGTGGGCATGCTGATGAAGGGCAGCCTGCACACCGATGAGCTGATGCATGCCGTGCTCTCCAGCCCGGCCCTGCGTACGGGACGGCGCATGTCCCATGTGTTCCGGTTCGATATACCGCTGTACCCCAAGCCACTGCTCATCACCGATGCAGCGCTCAATATCCGCCCCAACCTGGCCGAGAAGGCCGACATCATCCAGAACGCCATCGACTTCGCACGCATTCTGGGGGTGGCGCTGCCCAAGGTGGCCATCCTCTCCGCTGTGGAAACGGTCAGCCCCAACATCCCCTCCACACTCGATGCCGCAGCGCTGTGCAAGATGGCCGACCGCCGCCAAATCACGGGCGGCCTGCTGGACGGCCCGCTGGCCTTCGACAACGCCATTTCGGCCCAGGCCGCGCTGATCAAGCAGATTACTTCCCCGGTGGCAGGCCAGGCCGACATCCTGGCTGTGCCCGACCTGGAGAGCGGCAACATGCTGGCCAAACAGCTCGAATACCTGGCGGGGGCCACGGGCTCGGGCGTGGTGCTGGGCGCGCGCGTTCCCATCGCACTGACCAGCAGGGCCGACGGCCCGCTGGCGCGCGTATCCTCGGCCCTGCTGGCCAAACTCATTGCCCACCATGGCCGCGCGGCCGCCGCTGCAGCGCAGGCCGGCCTTGGTACTTCCGCCTGACGAGGCGGTCCACCATGGCTATTCTTGCTGTCAATGCGGGTTCGTCCACGCTCAAGTTTTCCATCCACCCCCTGCAGGACAGGCAGGTGCAAGCTCCCATCCTGACCGGCAACATCCAGGGGCTGGAGCCAGGCGGTAGCCCCGAAATGGGCTGGACGCTGGACGGCCAGCGCGCGCACCGTACGCTGACCTCCTCCCAGGACAACCCTTTCGGGCAGGCCCTGGTCGCGCTGCGCGAACTGCTCACGCGCGAATTGTCTTTGCCGGTGCTCCAGGCAGTGGCGCACCGGGTGGTGCATGGCGGCCAGGATTTCCGTTCCAGCACCATCGTCACGCCCGCCATCCTGGCGGCGCTGGAAGGTCTGAATTCGCTGGCGCCGCTGCACCAACCGCACAACCTGGCAGGCATCCGCTCCTTCAGCCAAACGTTTACCCACCTGCCCCAGGTGGCCTGCTTCGACACGGCCTACCACGCCACCTTGCCTGAGTTGGAATACTGCTTCGCCTTGCCGCAAGCCCTCAGCGCGCAAGGCGTGCGACGCTATGGTTTCCATGGCTTGTCCTACCAGTCGATCATGGGCACGTTGCAACAACACAGCCCACGCGCCCAAGGGCGCACGCTTATGGCCCATCTGGGCAACGGCGCCAGCCTGTGCGCAGCCCTTGAAGGGCGCAGCGTGGCTACCACCATGGGTTTTTCTGCGCTTGATGGTTTGATGATGGGCACACGCTGCGGCTCCATCGACCCGGGCGTATTGCTGTATCTACTGGAACAAGGTTGGAGCCATGAGCGCATCCAGAGCCTGCTCTACAAGCAAAGCGGCCTGTTGGGTGTCTCCGGCATTGCCGCCGATATGCGCACGCTGCGCGCCGACCCTCGCCCGGCGGCCCAGTTTGCCATTGACTTGTTCACGCACCGCATCGTACGCAGCACCGGCGAACTCACGGCCAGCATGTCCGGCCTCGATCTACTGGCCTTCAGTGGTGGCATCGGCGAAAACGATGCCGTCCTGCGTGCGCAGGTCTGCCAGAAACTGGCCTATCTGGGCGTACGCGTGGACGAAGCTCGCAACCAGCAAACGGGCTACCAGAGTGCCCGCCCCATCCACACAACCGACAGCGCAGTGGAAGTTTGGGTGGTGCCCACGGACGAAGGCCATGTGGCCGCATCGGAAGCTGCTGCGCTGATCTTGCCAAATTGAAAAAGGAAACGTCAAACGGGGCCCACAAGCACAAAAGCCCTGCATCGTGATGATGCAGGGCTTTTGTGCAATCTGTCTGGTTAACAGAAATTGGTAGGCGCGATTGGACTCGAACCAACGACCCCCACCATGTCAACGCAAAAATCAAGGACATCCATGGACATCTAAGGACTTGATTTCATTAACAAATTTTGTTTTTTGATCCAACAATCTCCAGTCATTTCCGCCCATTTTTTCCGTACAATTTCCGCACAGTCTCCGTACTTCATGGAGGTCTGCCTGGATCGGGAGATGGGTTATGCAGCACATCCACCAAGTCACTCAGCGCGCTCGTCTCGAACCTAGACGAGAACCTTACTGGGCCCCTCTCAGCAAGGGGCGCCATGTGGGCTACCGCAAGATGTCGGACGGCGCAGGCACCTGGGTCGCACGCTACTACGACGAGGGAACGCGCAAGAAGACCTACAAGGCCCTCGGCGACTTCTCACTGCAGCCAGATCACCAGCGCTACGACTTAGCAACCCGCGCTGCTGCGCAGTGGTTTGAGCATATATCCAGAGGCGGCCTGACCACCGTCACTACGGTCAAGGACGCTTGCGACCACTACGTGACCCACCAGCGCCGCATGCGCTCTGAGAAAGCCGCACATGACGCGGAACAGCGCTTCAAAAACTACGTCCTGAATGATCTCAAGCTGGCAGCGATGGATTTGGCGAAGCTAACGCCCAGCCACATCGCAGCGTGGCGCAAAGCGCTGCAGGACAAGCCCAAGAAGAACGGCAAACCTCGCTCGAACAGCTCCTTCAATCGGGACATGACATGTTTCCGGGCTGCACTCAACCTCGCCCTGGAAGATGGCTTCGTCACCACCAACTTCGCATGGCGTAGCAAGCTCAAACCCCTGAAGGGTGTGGACCGCCGACGCGAGCTGTATCTCAACATCGAGCAGCGCCGCACCTTCATCGCGCACGCGGCTGATGATCTTGCTCAGTTTCTCCGGGGCATGTCCCTGGTGCCCTTGCGACCGGGTGCATTGGCGAAATTACATGTCACCCAATACGACCCGCGCCTTCAAACCCTCTCCGTCGGCAGCGACAAAGCCGGCCAGGGTCGGCGCATCGCCCTCCCGCAAACAACAGCCAAGCTCTTCGAAGAGCTCTGTAGGGACCAGCCAGGAACAGCGCCGATTTTCCGTCGAGCCGATGGCAAGGCTTGGAACAAGGACGCCTGGAAACACCCGGTCAGCGATGCCGTGAGCGCCGCAGACCTACCCGCAGGTACCACCATGTACACCCTGCGCCACAGCACCATTACCGACCTCGTGCAAACCGGCCTGGACACTCTGACGGTGGCCCAGATCTCGGGGACTTCCGTGCGAATGATCGAGATGTACTACGGTCATCTGACACGCGAGCACGCGAAAAACGCCCTGGCCACACTCGCGCTCTGACGAAAGTCCCTCATGCCCTCCTCCCTAATCACAGGAAAACACCACAGCATTTTGCCTTATGGCACACTGCTAGTGCCAAATGGCAGAAAAGGTGTTTCCATGACGACCAAGCAGTCCCACTCGCGCAGCCCAGAAACCACGGGATCCTGGATGCTGGCGCATGAGCATCAACCTCACATCTCGGCAGAGCTGAGAAAGCGTTACAGCGCGCTGATTGACGCTAACGGCACGCACGTAGTCATCGCACTGGAAATGCTGGGTGGGGACGAAGTTTTCTCTCGCCGCCCCGAAAACCTGCTGGACGTCCACCTCTGGGTCTCGCACGGTATTCCCAGTGCGTCGATCACCCACCTAGCACAGGCGATTGAGCCCCTCCCCTCTAATGCGCTGAGTGAAGCGCTCGGCATCAGCCTCCGCACGCTTCACCGCAAGAAAGGGGCCCAAAGCGACACCCTCAGCGTAGCGCAGGGTGGGCGAGCCTTCAAGTTCGCGGAAGTAGTCGCCAAGGCCACGGTAGTTCTCGGCAGTCGCGAAGCCGCGGTGCAATGGCTGACCTCACCCGCGATAGGCCTGGATCAGCAAAAGCCAATCGATCTGCTGGCGACACCTGTAGGCACACAACTCGTCGAAGAACTTCTGGATCGCATCGAGTACGGGGTCTACGCTTGAAGCGCGAACACCCAATGGCGCCTATCCCCAAGCTCGGGGTAGGCGATCCCGTGCTCGCGTGGCGCCTGGACCGGCAGCACTACGCCTCCACCTGGGACAGCGGCATCGGCGCCGAGAAGCTGGGCGGCCGCTGGAACGCCAAAGGACAGCGCGCCGTGTACTGCTCCGTGGACCCCAGCACTGCCATCCTGGAAGTTGCAGTCCATGCAGGTTTTCCGGTACTGGACACCCAGCCGCATGTACTCACCTGCATAGAAATCACGAAAGAACCGATTCACATCGTGCAACCCGAGGACGTGCCCAATCCCGCCTGGCTGATCCCAGGCACGCCCAGCGCCGGCCAGCAGGCCTTCGGCAGCAGGCTCCTGGCGGAACACGGCATCGTGCTGTTCCCCAGCGCCGTGTCCCGCTTCAGTTGGAACCTCGTGATCGAGCCCAGCGTCGCCAAAGATCGGTACCGCCAGAAATCGCAGGCTCAGTTCGTTCTCGACACCCGGCTACACCCTCCCAGCCCTGGGACAACGATTGCTGCAGAATAAGCAGTGGAAGCAACTGATAAATCTAGAAAAAATAAACGCGATCCATGCGCGCTTTTTCAAACACCAGCAAAATTATAAGATCCGCAAGATAGGAGAGGGATATTAATGCAGCAGAAACCAAGTTTTCTACACATCACCGATGCTCATTTGAAGCCTGACGGCTCTAAGTTTGAGCCAGACGATCGAAAATTTTCCCTTCATCTTGAGCCTCAAACACGCGAACTAGCGGTAGAAAAGAATCTGGAGCGCTTAACTGAGCTTCTCAAAGAAAACGGCCAGAAACTCGATGGAGTAATCGTCTCTGGCGATGCGATGAGTGCGGGGATAAAAGGGGGAGACAAAATACTCCTGGACCTTATATGCAGCCGACTGGGTCCCTATGGAATTGAACCGTCAAAAATCGTTGCAATCCCTGGAAATCATGATATCCAACGAAGCGTCGCACCGGGCTCCAGTGAAAGATACGCGAACTTCATTGATGTATGGCGCAAAGCGGGGTGCATTACGCCTTGGCTAGACGGGGTTGATAAAAATTTTGAACATTCAAAACATATTCTAGCTGCGACCGACCATTCATGGGCAGTAGTCGCCATGAACTCATGCAACTGGTCGCATGTAGATGCCATTTCTGACAAGCTGAAGGGCATGTGGGACTCTATTCCTGAAAAATTAGCCCCAGCAGATAATGATCTTCAAAAAGAAATTCGCAAGGAACTTTCAAGGATTGAGCGCTATGACATGGCGAGGGTCTCACCAGATCAGCTAGGCGCATTGCGCAAGATGCTGGGAAATCTTCCAAAACCGAGCAAAGGTAAGCAAGTTCGCATCATGACTTTGCACCATCATTTGCTTGCACCCTCTTTAGCTGAAGAGGTAAAACCATTCTCTGACTTGAGCAACTTACAGCAAGTTCGCACCTTTATAGCAGAACAAAGTATTAATGTAGTCTTGCATGGGCACAAACATGTAGGCAAAGTTTACAGCGACATAATTGAATTTGACATTGACAGCCCGCCACATCGCTCCCTCATAGTTTCAGGAGCGTCATTCGATAACTTGGATCATTCAGATGCCATGCGAATTCTTGAACTGGATGGCCTTCCTTGGTCTCCGGCACTACAAGTATTGCCATTAGCAGTTCCCCGTGGCGGCATTAATGGAAGCGTATCTAAATATGACACCTACAGATTGTGGCACACAACCGATGCACCCAAAGAAGCGCCAGTAGTGATTCAAGGCAAGGATTTCAATGAAGTCTATGCTCGCGTCAAAATTGCCGCAGAAGAAGAAGCGAATGGCAAAACACTTGTAGTACAACTTGACCTTGACGATTTTTCTGCTGTCGAAGAGCTTCCGGAAAACTACCCCCTTCCTAATGAATTATCAATTCAAAAACGAAAAGAATGGCTCAAAGAGCTTGTAAACTGGTGGCAGCTCCCAAAATCAGTTTTGCAAGAGCGTGTCCCATACATTCATGGGACGCGGCTGCACAAGTATGCAAGTAACGTCGATCAAATAAAAAGGATATGCGACCTTCTTCGCGAAGGACAAACCACCAGAGCCATCGCGATTTTGATTGATCCAACCCTCGACTTCAAAGAATTCGGAACAGAAAAAAATGATTTTGCTTCATTTTGCCTCGTTCAGTTTACAAAACAAATACAACCAAACGGCCGCAATTCAATTGACTGCGTAGGCTACTACCGAGCTCAAGAAATGGTTAAATGGTGGCCGATCAATGTCGCCGAACTTCTTGAGTTGCTTCGAAAAGTCGGAAAAGAAATAAACTGCACGCCTGGTCGTATTACTACGATTACCGCCTGCGCCCGCGCGCTAGCTCGGTCTCCAACGCATGTAGCAATGCCAGCCATTGACAGATGGCTAGACCAAACGCCAGAAAAGTACTTTGTACTTGCCTCCGCGTTCCTTAACCCCCCACCCTTCTCTTCTCGAGC
>JAUYGP010000739.1 GCA_030690515.1 Giesbergeria sp. | reverse complement strand
GGTGTCAGGCCGAGGTGGGCGCACACGGGCACGCCGCGTTCGACCAAAAATTGCACAGTGGGTGCGGTCCAGCCGCCGCCTTCGAGTTTGACCATGTGCGCGCCTGCGCGCATCAGGGCGCAGGCGCTGCGCAGGGCTTGCTCGCGGCTCTCGGCATAGCTGCCATAGGGCAGGTCGGCAATCAGCCAGGCCGTGCCCTGCACGCGGTGCAGGCCGCGCGCCACGCTTTCCGTGTGGTAAATCATTGTCTCCAGCGTCACGCCCACGGTGCTGGGCAGCCCCTGGCAGACCATGCCCAGCGAATCGCCCACCAGCAGGCATTCGACACCGGCAGCATCGGCCACGGCGGCAAAGGTGGCGTCGTAGGCAGTGAGCATGGTGATTTTTTCGCCCGCCTCGCGCATTTGCTGCAGGCGCGGCAGGCTGACCGGGCGACGCTGGGGCAGGGGAGACGCCGGTGGCAGGGTGCCGTAGGGCGTGCCCGCGTTGGCGGAGGAGGGCGTGGTGGTGTCAGTCATGGTGCCGTCTTCTCAAAGTCCATGGGAGCGGGGAGTCTAGTCGAAGCCGCTATGCTTGCGCCCCATGACCTTTTTTGCTGACCCCACCGATCCCTCGATGCTCTCCCAGGTCCTGCTGGATGTCGCCCGCGCCCTGCAAGAAGACCTGGGCAGCGGCGATCTGACCGCTGGCCTGATTGACCCCACGCGCCGCGCCCGTGCCCGCGTGCTGGCACGCGAAAGCGCTGTTATCTGCGGCGCCCCCTGGGCGACGGCGGCGCTGCGTGCGCTCGACCCCTCTGCCCGCATCACGTGGCATGTGCAAGAGGGCCAGCGCTGCACGGCAGACCAGGTGGTGCTGGAGGTGGAGGGCAGTGCCCGTGCCCTGCTCAGCGCCGAACGCACGGCGCTCAACTTTTTGCAATTGCTCTCGGCCGTGGCCACCAAGACCCGCACCTATGTGGATGCAGTCGCTGGCACCAAGGCCCATATTGTGGACACGCGCAAAACCCTGCCCGGCCTGCGCCTGGCGCAAAAGTACGCCGTGCGCATGGGCGGCGGAACCAACCACCGCATTGGCCTGTTTGACGCCGTGCTCATCAAGGAAAACC
>JAUYGP010000733.1 GCA_030690515.1 Giesbergeria sp. | reverse complement strand
TAGTAACCGGAGAAAGAAATAAATGTTGCAAGCCTACCGTGACCATGTGGCCGAGCGCGCAGCGCTGGGTATTCCGCCGCTGCCCCTGACCGCCAAGCAAACCGGCGAACTGGTCGAACTGCTCAAGAACCCGCCAGCAGGCGAAGAAGCCACACTGGTCGAGCTGATCACGCACCGCGTCCCCGCCGGCGTGGATGATGCCGCCAAGGTCAAGGCCAGCTACCTGGCCGCCGTGGCCCACGGTACCGAGAAGTGCCCGCTCATCAGCCGTGCGCAAGCCACCGAGTTGCTGGGCACCATGCTGGGTGGATACAACCTCACACCGCTGATCGACCTGCTCGATGACGCTGCCGTGGCTGCGGTCGCTGCTGACGCCTTGAAAAAGACGCTGCTGATGTTCGACCAGTTCCACGACGTCAAGGAAAAGGCCGACAAGGGCAACGCCCTGGCCAAGGCCGTGGTGCAAAGCTGGGCCGATGCCGAATGGTTTACCAGCCGTCCCGAAGTGCCCAAGAGCATCACGCTCACCGTGCTCAAGGTCACGGGCGAGACCAACACCGACGACCTCTCCCCCGCGCCCGACGCCTGGAGCCGCCCCGACATCCCGCTGCATGCCCTCGCCATGCTGAAAAACAAGCGCGACGGCATCACGCCCGAAGACGACGGCAAGCGCGGCCCGGTGAAGTTCATTGAAGACCTGCGTGCCAAGGGCAACCTGGTGGCCTATGTCGGCGACGTGGTTGGCACCGGTTCGAGCCGCAAGTCGGCCACCAACAGCGTGCTGTGGTTCACCGGTGAAGACATCCCCTTCGTGCCCAATAAGCGCTTCGGCGGCGTCTGCCTCGGGTCCAAGATTGCTCCTATCTTCTACAACACCATGGAAGACGCGGGCGCGCTGCCCATCGAGCTCGACGTGAGCCAGATGAACATGGGCGACACCATCGAGCTGCGCCCCTACGAAGGCAAGGCGCTCAAGGATGGCAAGGTGATTGCCGAGTTCGAAGTCAAGAGCGAAGTGCTGTTCGACGAAGTGCGCGCCGGTGGCCGCATTCCTTTGATCATCGGCCGTGGCCTGACCGCCAAGGCACGCGAGGCGCTGGGCCTGGCGGCTTCCACCCTGTTCCGCCTGCCGCAAGTGCCCCAGGGCCACGGCAAGGGCTTTACCTTGGCGCAAAAAATGGTGGGTCGCGCCTGCGGCCTGCCCGAAGGCCAGGGCGTGCTGCCCGGTACCTACTGTGAGCCACGCATGACCTCGGTCGGTTCGCAGGACACCACCGGCCCGATGACGCGCGACGAGCTGAAAGACCTGGCCTGCCTGGGCTTCAGCTCTGACCTCGTGATGCAGTCGTTCTGCCACACGGCCGCTTACCCCAAGCCCGTGGACGTGAAAATGCACCACGAGCTGCCCGAGTTCATCAGCAACCGCGGCGGCATTGCGCTCAAGCCCGGCGACGGCATCATCCACAGCTGGCTCAACCGTATGTTGTTGCCCGATACCGTGGGCACCGGCGGTGACAGCCACACCCGCTTCCCCGTCGGTATCAGCTTCCCCGCCGGTTCCGGCCTGGTGGCCTTTGCGGCTGCCACGGGCGTGATGCCGCTGGACATGCCTGAATCGGTGCTGGTGCGTTTCAAGGGCCAGATGCAGCCGGGTGTCACGCTGCGCGACCTGGTGCACGCGATTCCGCTGTACGCCATCAAGGCGGGTTTGCTCACCGTGGCCAAGCAGGGCAAGAAGAACATCTTCTCGGGCCGCATCGTTGAAATCGAAGGTCTGCCCGATCTGAAGGTGGAGCAAGCTTTTGAGCTGTCCGATGCATCGGCCGAGCGCTCGGCTGCTGGCTGCACCGTGTTCCTGAACAAGGCGCCGGTGATCGAGTACCTGAACTCGAACATCGTGCTGCTCAAGAACATGATCGCCCAGGGCTATGAAGACGCACGCACCATCCGCCGCCGCATTCAGGCCATGGAAGCCTGGCTGGCCAACCCGCAGTTGCTGGCGCCCGATGCGGACGCTGAATACGCAGCCGTGATCGAGATCGACCTGGCCGAAATCACCGAGCCGATCGTCTGCTGCCCTAACGACCCGGACGACGCCAAGACGTTGTCGGACGTGGCCGGCGCCAAGATCGACGAGGTGTTTATCGGCTCGTGCATGACCAACATTGGTCACTTCCGTGCAGCGTCCAAGCTGCTCGAAGGTAAGAAAGACATGCCCGTCAAACTCTGGATGGCTCCGCCCACCAAGATGGACGCAAAGCAGCTCACTGAAGAAGGCCACTACGGCGTCTTCGGGGCGGCCGGTGCCCGCATGGAAATGCCCGGCTGCTCGCTGTGCATGGGCAACCAGGCACAGGTGAAAGAGGGCGCCACGGTCATGTCCACCAGCACGCGCAACTTCCCCAACCGTCTGGGCAAGAACACCAACGTCTACCTGGGTTCGGCCGAACTCTCTGCGATCGCTTCCAAGATTGGCCGTATCCCGACCAAGGCCGAGTACCTGGCCGACATGGGCGTGATCAAGCAAAGCAGCGGTCAGATCTACCAGTACCTGAACTTCGACCAGATCGAAGAATATGTGGAGTACGCCAAGGAAGCGACTGCCTGAGCGGCGATGGCTCCCTGAAACAACAAACGGCCCTTCGGGGCCGTTTTGCTGCGTAGCCTGGCTGAGGAGAAGTCTGCAGAATACTGTGTATTTGCACAGTATTTATGCCAGCCACCTCCAAGCCCAAGCTCTACAACCCGCGCCACCCCGAGCGCACGCTGCTCTACCAAACGGTGGCCGAGCATTACGAGACCTGGCTTGATCTGGCCAGCGTCGGCCAGTTCGACGGCCAGGGCGACCACCGCAGCCCCAAGCCCTATGTGCGCCAAGCGTTTGCCAAGTACCTGGAATGCGGCATCTTTGCCCACGGCTTTGCCCGTGCCCGCTGCGACGACTGCGGACACGACTTTCTGGTGGCCTTTTCCTGCAAAGGCCGGGGCGTCTGCCCCTCGTGCACCACGCGGCGCATGGCCGAGACAGCGGCACACCTCACCGACCACGTCTTCCCCCGCCTGCCAGTGCGCCAGTGGGTGCTGTCGGTTCCCAAGCGGCTGCGCTACTTTATGCAACGCGACAGCGTGGTGCTGGGCATGGTGTTGCGCATCTTCTTGCGCGTCATTGAGCAAACCCTGCAAGCCAACAGCCCATGCGCAGCGCATGCGAACAAGGCCGCCCTGCACATCGGTGCAGTCGCCTTCATTCACCGCTTTGGCTCCAGCCTGAACGAGCATGTGCATTTCCATGTGTGCGTGGTCGATGGCGTGTTTGAGGCGGTGGCAGGTGAGGCGAGTGAGCAGGGCACCCGCACCACGGCGATCAGCGTCATGTTTCACCCGGCTATCGGCATCGACCCCGAAGCGGTGACCCAAGCCCAGGCCAGTTTGCGTCGGCGCATCCTGCGCGCCTTTGTGGGCCGGGGCCTGCTCGAAGGCTTCGAGGCCCAGGAGATGCTGGGGTACAAACACAGTGGGTTTTCGGTAGACACCAGCGTGTGCATAGCAGCACAAGACCGAGCGGGCCTGGAGCGCCTGCTGCGCTACTGCGCACGGCCCCCGTTTGCGCTGGATAGGCTGCGCAAAGCGGGCAGTGAGCTCATTTACCGCTGCGCCAAGCAGCACAGCGAGCCTGGCAGCGACCGGCGCGACCAACGCAAGGCAAAGCGAGGTGTTCGGGCCGACGAACTGCACCTCACGCCGCTCGAACTCATCGACCGCCTTGCCGCGCTGGTGCCGCCACCGCGTGCGCACCGCCACCGGTACTACGGCGTGCTGGCGCCCAATTCACCCCTGCGGGCTGCGGCGGTTGCACTGGGCGCAGGCCAAACCGCAGGCGCGGGCACGGGCACGGCACAGCCCGAGCCAGGCGGTGTGACCGCAGCGGTGGATGCCATGGGTGTGGCCACGGTCGGTGGTCCCAGCCAGCCCGAGCCCACCCAGCCAGCTCTGCCCAAACGCTCAGCTCACATTCTGTGGGCGGTGCTGATCGCCCGCATCTACGAGGTGTTGCCGCTGTTGTGCCCGCTCTGCGGTGGCCAGATGCGCATCATCGCTTTCATCACCTACAGTGCCGACATCCGGCACATCCTGGAGCACATCGGGGTGGAGACAGAGCCGCCTCGCATCGCGCCAGCACGCGGGCCGCCGCTGTGGGACGGGTGCGATGTGCCGATGGGCGATGGTGTCGAGGTTGAGCCAGATTGGGGCGAGGCGGCCCAACCGGCGCCGGACTTTGAGGTCGATCAGCGCGTCAGTTGGTAAGGGAAGGCAGCAGCGGTTTGGCCGCGCGGCAGGGCTGCGTCTGTCACTGCCAAAAAATGTGCAAACCGAAAAATCTCGGGCTACTGGCGCTGAACAAGCGCTCAGGCAGGCTCAGCCTGAAGGCCTGTGTGCCCAAAACCTGGGCCATAATCGTCCTCATGTGGTTGGATTTCCTATCCGCACTTCTGTTTGACTGGGCGGAATTGAAAACTGTCATCGTCATGCTCTTTTTCCATTTGAAGTTGGATGGCTCCAGCATGCCGCTTTCAAATTACGGGTTTTCAAGTTTTGGTTCGTGGAGCGCTTGCGATTAATTAGATGAAATTGGTGACAAAAAATCTGCTAGTATGTAACAAAATGTTTGAAGTATCAAAAATTAACAACATCACTCCTAGGGAAATTATGACTAAACCTTGTAGCCGTGCGCTGTCCACGGTCCTTGTTCTCACACTCTCGCTATGTGCTTCTGCCGCCATGGCTAGATCAGTCTGGGATAAAACTATCTCCCATCCACTGTCCAATGGCCGCTTGCTGGCGGGTGATCGCTGTCACTTCGGAACTACTAATTGTGCGGGGACTGGTACACACTTGGGGGTAGACCTAATGGCGACAGGTGGGTCGGCAGTCGTCGCCATGTGCGATGGCACCGTCAAGCACAACAACACTGCGACGGCCAGCATATGGAACTCCAAGGTAATTGTTGAACACAACTGTGGCGGACAATTCCAGAAAATATATGGCTACTATGGTCATGTTGCGTCCAGCTTGGCTGTTGACAGTGTCATCTCTAGTGGTGACCCAATCGGAACGCTCAAGG
>JAUYGP010000730.1 GCA_030690515.1 Giesbergeria sp. | reverse complement strand
CGTGTCCTTGGCCAGGTCCAGGTAGTCGACCTGGGTGCCGGGGTGCGTGGCCTTCCACGCGGCCACAGACTGGGCGGTGAGCTGGCGGGATACGGACTGGTCGCCGGTGATGGCGGAGTCGATGTGAAGCAGTTTCATGGGGATCTCCTGAAGGGGTGGGCCACTTGGGGTGAATGAGAAGCGGCGATGTATTGATTGTGATTTCCGGATCAATTCTTGATAAGTAGGTGACTTCGAGACAAATCGTTCCAAACTCAGGACAATCAACCCGGCCGAACCTTTCCAAACCCAAAGGACACCCATGCAAGACCTGAACGACATGCTCCTGTTTGCCGAGGTGGTGGAACGCGGCGGCTTCGCGGCAGCAGGCCGGGCGCTGGGCATGCCCAAGTCGCGCCTGTCGCGCCGCGTGGCGGGACTGGAGGCGCAGCTGGGTGTGCGCCTGCTGCAGCGCACCACACGCAAGCTCTCGCTGACCGATGTAGGCGAGGCCTATCTGCGCCATTGCCAGGCGCTGCGAGAGTCGGCCTTGGCCGCGCAGGACACCGTGGCGCAGGTGCAGGCCGCGCCGCGTGGCACCCTGCGTGTGAGCTGCCCAGTGACTCTGGCGCAAACGGTGCTGGGCGAGGTCATGCCGCAATTTTTGGCGCTCTATCCCCAGGTGCGGGTCGAGTTGCAGGTCAGCAACCGGGTGGTGAACCTGGTGGAAGAGGGCGTGGACGTGGCGCTGCGTGTGCGTGCCTCGCTCGAAGAGAGCGGCAGCATGGTTGTCAAGCGGCTGGATGTGGCGCGGCAGGTGCTGGTGGCCAGCCCCGATTTGTTGATTCGCCAGGGCACACCCGCCACGCTGGCCGACCTGGCGCGCATGGACAGCATTGCCATGTCGGCGCCCGACGGGCGGGCCGTCTGGCAGCTGACCGGGCCGGGGGGCGCGCAGCAGGTGGTGCAGCATGCGCCGCGTTATGTGGCCGATGATTTGCTCACCCTCAAATTTGCCGCGCTGGCCGGTACCGGCATTTGCTGGCTACCCGACTACATGTGCCATGACGAAATCCACGCACGGCGCCTGGTGCGCGTGCTGCCCGACTGGGCGCCGCCGGTAGGCATCGTGCATGCAGTCTTTCCGTCGCGCCGGGGCTTGTCGCCTGCGGTGCGGCATTTTCTGGATTTTTTGGGAGAAACCCTGCCGGGCCGCAGCAGCCAGGCCACCCGAGAGCTGCAGCAGGCGCGCTGACGGCTGGGCAAAATGGCCAGGCGATTTTTTGGGGAACTGTTTTGCCGCCACAATGCAAGCAATTGCAACAATGCGGACAGGGTGGCGTGATGCGCCGCCTGGAATAGCCCAGGAAGGCGACGTGACCCCCCATCCTATTGACCAAGAGATCCAGAGCGCACGCCGTATCCCGTCGGTGCGGGCCATCGTGATACCGCCGTGCCCCGAGTCGCTCAGGCGCCTGCAGGACATCCTCGCGCAGAGTGAACTGGATGCCGGGGCGTTGGACCAGCTGGCCTCGTCCGATGTGGCCATGGCGGCCGCGCTGATCCGCCAGGCCAACAGCCCGCTCCATGGCCTGGCCCAGCCGGTACAGACGGTGGGCATGGCGCTCACGGTGCTGGGGTTGCACCCCTCCGCAGAGCTGCTTTCGGCCTTTATCACGCGCCATGCGCTGCAGGTGCGCTCCCCTTTGCTGGAGCATTTCTGGGAAAGCTCGCAACGCCGGGCCATTGCCTGTGAACACATGGGCCACCAGCTCTACAGCTTTGACCCCGGCCTGGGTTACAGCTTTGGCCTGTTCTGCCATGTCGGCATGCCGGTGCTGGTCAAGGCGGTGCGCGGCTACGCCAGCACGGTGACCGAGGCCCTGGCCCGCAAGGACCGCACCTTTACCCAGACCGAAAACGCCAACCACCGCACCGACCACGCCGTGGTGGGTGCCATCGTGGCGCGCACCTGGCACCTGCCGGGCGATGTGGCGCAGGCCATCTGGTTGCACCACGACTTTGCCTGCCTGGGTGACGAGCGCTTCAGCACCGTGCTGCGGCAACTGGTGGCGCTGGGCCTGCTGGCCGACTACCTGGTGAACCAGTACGATGGCCTGGAGCCCTCGCGTGAATGGCTGCAGCATGGAGAGGCCTGCCTGCAGCACCTGCATGTGTCAGACGAGGAACTGAACCACTGGATCGACGAGTTGCATCCTGCCTTCGAGGCGGTGGGCTCTTGATTGTTTTGTTTAATGCTTGATTGGATATAAACAAAAAATAATATATTCTTTTGAGTTTTAAAGGGCCGTCTTCAGAATGCGTGCTGTCTCTCAATACAGGCCACGCTCTCATGTATTCGCTCCAACTAAAGACCCTATTTGCAACCCTGGCCCTGGCGGCCAGCGGCATGGCTGTCGCACAGAATTCGCTGTTGAACGTGTCCTACGACGTGGCGCGCGAGTTCTACAAGGACTACAACACCGCTTTCGTGGCGCACTACAAGAAGACCGCAGGCCAGGACGTGAATGTGGACCAGTCGCATGCCGGCTCCAGCGCCCAGGCGCGCGCCGTGAATGACGGGCTGGCCGCCGATGTGGTGACCATGAACACCACCACCGACGTGCAATTCCTGGCGGACAACGGTTTGGTAGCCAAGGACTGGGCCCAGAAGTTCCCGCACGACGCATCCCCCACGACATCGACCATGCTGTTCCTGGTGCGCCATGGCAACCCCAAGGCAATCCGCGACTGGGACGACCTGACCAAGCCCGGCGTGCAAGTGATCGTGGTCAACCCCAAGACCGGTGGCAATGGCCGCTATGCCTATCTGGCTGCATGGGGCTCGGTGCGCGAGAAGGGTGGCACCGAGGCGCAGGCGGCGGAGTTTGTGGGCAAGCTCTACAAGAACGTGCCGGTGTTGGCCAAGGGCGGGCGCGATGCCACGGCCACCTTCTTGCAGCGCAACATTGGCGATGTGCTGATCACATTTGAGTCGGAAGTGGTGTCGGTCGAGCGCGAGTTTGGCAAGGGCAAGGTCGATGTGGTGTACCCCTCTGTCAGCGTCGTGGCTGAAAACCCTGTGGCGGTGGTGGAGCGCACCGTCGCCAAAAAGGGCACGGCGCAGTTGGCCAAGGCCTACCTGGACTACCTGTACTCGGAAGAGGCGCAGGAGATCGCGGCCAAGCACGCCATTCGCCCGCGCTCAGAAGCCGTGCTCAAGAAATACGCCAGCACCTTCAAACCACTCAAGCAGTTCACCGTAGCCAAGTATTTCGGCAGCCTGACCGAAGCGCAGAAAGCGCATTTCAACGACGGCGGCCAGTTCGACAAGCTCTATACGCCGGGTGCTAAGTAATAGTGAACACCCCCTGAGTCGCCTGCGGCGCCTTCCCCCCCTCTC
Organism: Giesbergeria sp.; assembly: GCA_030690515.1. Taxonomy (GTDB): domain Bacteria; phylum Pseudomonadota; class Gammaproteobacteria; order Burkholderiales; family Burkholderiaceae_C; genus Simplicispira. The sequence goes on along the minus strand of JAUYGP010000730.1, from coordinate 4,872 downwards.
TGCTTCGCTGCGCTCGCGCAGGGTGAACGCCACCAGTGCTGCGGGGTGGCCCTTGCACGGTGGCCGCTGGCCTGGCCAGTTTCCGTCGGCGGTGGGCAACGAATAAATTCCTATGAATGACAAGAGAGGCACTCGCAAGAGTGCCAAACGGGTGCTGCCCGGTTTCGGCCTGACGCTGGGCTACACGCTGTTCTATCTGAGCATCATCGTGCTCATCCCGCTGTCGGCGCTGGTGTTCAAAACCTTCACGCTCACCTGGGACCAGTTCTGGACAGCCGTCAGCGCGCCGCGCGTACTGGCCTCGTACCGGCTCACGTTTGGCGCGTCGTTCATCGCCGCTATGGTCAACCTGTTTTTCGGGCTGCTGATCGCCTGGGTACTGGTGCGATACCAGTTTCCGGGCAAAAAAATCATGGATGCGCTGGTGGATTTGCCGTTTGCCTTGCCCACGGCGGTGGCCGGTATCTCGCTGACCGCCTTGTTGGCGGGCAATGGCTGGGTGGGCCAGTACCTGGAGCCCATGGGCATTCAGCTCGCATTCAAACCCGCTGGCATCGTCATTGCGCTGATCTTCATCGGCCTGCCCTTTGTGGTGCGCACCGTGCAGCCCGTGCTGGAAGACGCTGAAAAAGAGCTGGAAGAAGCAGCTACCTGCCTGGGCGCCACACGCTGGCAGACCTTCACCAAGGTCATCCTGCCCTCTATCACGCCTGCTTTGCTCACCGGCTTTGCCATGGCCTTTGCCCGGGCGGTGGGTGAATATGGTTCGGTGATTTTTATTGCCGGCAACATGCCCATGGTGTCCGAAATCACGCCGCTCATCATCATTGGCAAGCTCGAGCAATACGACACGGCGGGCGCTACTGCGGTGGCGGTGGTGATGCTGCTCATCTCCTTCGTGCTGTTGCTGGTCATCAACGCGCTGCAGGCCTGGCAGCGCCGCACATCATGAAACACCCCCTGAGTCGCTTCGCACCTTCCCCCTCTCCTTTGGGTGGGGAACGCACCCGGTGGCCTGGCAGAGTCAGTTCCACGGGTGCACTGGTCTGGGCCGCGCCCGTTTCAAGTGCAACGCGCCATGGAAGGCTGATATGAATACCCGTACTGTTCGCCGCGCGCGGGCCGGAACCACCGAGGCGTCCTGGGTGCGCTGGTTGCTCATCGGGCTGGCGCTGGCCTTCATGCTGCTGTTCTTGGTGCTGCCGCTGGCCGCCGTGTTTGCCGAGGCGCTGCGCAAGGGTTTTGGCGCCTATCTGGAGGGCCTGCGCGAGCCCGATGCCTGGTCTGCCATCCAGCTCACGCTGCTGACAGCCGTCATTGCCGTGCCGCTGAACCTGGTGTTTGGCGTGGCGGCGGCGTGGTGCATTGCCAAGTATGAGTTCCGAGGCAAGGCTTTTCTGACGACGCTGGTGGACCTGCCGTTCTCTGTCTCACCCGTGGTGGCTGGTCTGACCTATGTGCTTATTTTTGGCGCCAACGGCTGGTTTGGGCCGTGGCTGGCCGCGCACGACATCAAGATCATTTTTGCCGTGCCCGGCATTGTGCTGGCGACGGTGTTCGTCACGTTTCCGTTCATCGCCCGTGAGCTGATCCCGCTGATGCAGGCGCAGGGCAACGACGAAGAACAAGCCGCTATCGTGCTGGGGGCCACGGGCTGGCAGACCTTCTGGTATGTCACGCTGCCCAACATCAAGTGGGGTCTGCTGTACGGAGTGATTCTGTGCAACGCCCGCGCCATGGGCGAGTTTGGTGCGGTGTCGGTGGTGTCGGGCCACATCCGGGGCCAGACCAACACGATCCCGTTGCATGTGGAGATTCTCTACAACGAGTACCAGTCGGTGGCGGCCTTTGCGGCGGCCTCGCTGCTGGCGCTGTTGGCGCTGGTCACCCTGGTCATCAAGTCGATTGCCGAGTGGAGAAGCGAGCAGGAATTGAAGGCTGCGGCTGGGTTGCCACCCGAGCGCCCCGCGCCCACCGTTGCAACGCCCGCGCGCTGAAGGAAGAAAACAATGAGTATCGAAATCCGCAACGTCAGCAAGCAGTTTGGCGATTTTCACGCTCTGCGCGATGTGAGCCTGGACATTGCGTCGGGCGAACTGATTGCACTGCTGGGGCCGTCCGGCTGCGGCAAAACGACCCTGCTGCGCATTATTGCCGGGCTGGAGACGGCCGATGTGGGCACCATCCATTTCAGCGGCGAGGACACGACCGATGTGCATGTGCGTGAGCGCAACGTGGGCTTTGTGTTCCAGCACTATGCGTTGTTCCGGCACATGACGGTGTTCGAGAACGTGGCCTTTGGCCTGCGCGTCAAGCCCCGCAGCGAGCGCCCGAGCGAGGCACAGATCAAAACCAAGGTGATGGACCTGCTCAAGCTCGTGCAACTCGACTGGCTGGCCGAGCGCCACCCTTCGCAGCTCTCTGGGGGGCAGCGCCAGCGTATTGCCCTGGCGCGCGCACTGGCGGTGGAGCCCAAGGTACTGCTGCTCGACGAGCCCTTTGGTGCGCTGGATGCCAAGGTGCGCAAGGAGCTGCGCCGCTGGCTGCGCCGCTTGCACGATGAGCTGCATGTGACCAGCATCTTCGTGACGCACGACCAGGAAGAAGCGCTGGAGGTGGCCGACCGCGTGGTCGTCATCAACCAGGGGCGTATTGAGCAAAGTGGCGCCCCCCAGCAGGTGTGGGACCACCCGGCCAGCCCCTTCGTGTATGGGTTTCTGGGCGATGTGAACCTGTTCCACGGCCGGGCGCATGAGGGCCTGGTGCACCTTGAGGGCATGCAGATCGATGCGCCTGAGCACAGCGGGGCGCAAAACGCCCCCGCTTTTGCCTATGTGCGCCCGCACGACCTGGATGTACAGCGCTACACGCCGGGTGCCGAGCAGCCCCGGGGCATCGTGGTGCGGCTGGGCCGGGCCATCGTGGTGGGGCCGATCGCGCGGCTGGAACTTATTCCCGTGGGCGCCACCAAAGCAGCGGACAATGCGAGCCCTGAATCCCTGATTGAAGCGCAAATCCCTGCGCAGCAGTATCAGGAGATGGGTTTTTCCGAGGGGGATGAGTTGGTTGTGACGCCGCGCCGTGCGCGGGTTTTTCTGGACCAGGCCTCCGGTATCTGATGAAGCGCCCCAGGGCGCTGGACAAGGCGATGAATGATTGCAAACTGGTTCGATAACGCGCCCCGCCGTGTGCTGGCTTTCATCTGCGTGGCCTGTGTGGCCATGCTGGCGTTTGGCCTGTACCTGCAGCATGTGGTGGGGCTAGAGCCTTGCCCCATGTGCATCGTGCAGCGATATGCTCTTATTTTGGTAGCTGTATTCGCCGGTCTGGCAAGCGCTAGAGGCCAAAAAGGCTGGTGGATTTCTATCGCGCTACTGGCCTTGATTGCCAGCGGTTTTGGTGCCTTTACCGCGGCACGGCAAAGCTGGCTGCAGTGGTTTCCGCCCGAAGTGTCGATGTGCGGGCGCGACTTCTACGGAATGATCGAAAACTACCCCATGCGCCGTGCCATCCCGATGATCTTCAAGGGTTCGGGCGATTGCGCGGCGGTGGACTGGACCTTTCTGGGGGGCTCCATCGCCAACTGGTCGTTTGTCGCCTTCACGGGGCTGGGGCTGATGCTGGTGTGGCTGGTGGTGCGCGGCCTGCGCCGGGCCCGTTGATGCCATGAGTGCGCCACAGAGTCCGCTGCGTCTGTTGTTGCTCGGCGCGACGGGAGCCGTGGGCCAACAGGTGCTGTCCCTGGCGCTGGCCGATGCGCGCGTGGGCCAGATCATCGCTCCCACGCGGCGCCCGCTACCCGCACAGGCCAAACTGATCAACCCGGTGGTAGATTTTCAAAACATCGATGCCCATGCGCCCTGGTGGCAGGCCGATGCCGTGGTGTGCGCGCTGGGCACCACCATCAAGGTGGCGGGCTCGCAGCAGGCCTTTGCGGCCATCGACCGCGATTTGGTCATTGCGGTGGCGCAATGGGCGAAGCAGGCCGGTGCGACGCGGTTGGCGCTCAACTCGTCGCTGGGCGCGAGCCGTAAGGGCAATTTCTATCTGCGCACCAAGGCCGAGGCGGAAGACGGCGTGCGTGCGCTGGGCTACCCTTCACTCACCATCGTGCGGCCCTCGCTGATCGACGCCGAGCGCGATGTGGCGCGGCCGGGTGAGGTAGCGGGCCTGTGGGTGGCCCGTGCGTTCGGGTCACTGGTGCCCCGGCGCTACCGGCCTGTGACAGCGCAGCGCATTGCGCAGGCGCTGCTTGACGGCGCAGTGCAGGGCCTGCCCGGCGAACATCTGCTGGAATCCGAGCAGTTGTAACGGGCGGGGCGTTTGCCTCTAACATGGCAGCCGTGCTGGCCTGCGGAGGCTGGCAATGAAGGCATCGCCATGGGCAAGACATCTGCAATGAACCTGTTCCGCCGCCTGGAGCAGCTCAACGGCATCGGCGCGGCGCTCTCGCGTGAGCGCGACATCGAACGGCTGCTGGAGAACATCCTCGAAGCGGCCAAAACCTTGACCGGCGCGGATGGCGGCACCCTCTACAGCGTGACGGAAGACCACACGGCCCTGCATTTCGAGATCATGCGCACCGATTCCCTGGGTATTCGCCAAGGGGGCACCACAGGGCAACGCATTGCCTTGCCTGACCTGCCGCTGCGCCATGCCGACGGTTCGCCCAACGATGCCCTGGTGGCAGCGTATTCGGCCCTGCACGACCGCACAGTGAACATTGCCGACGCTTATGCCGAGAAGGGGTTTGATTTTTCAGGCACCCGCGCCTTTGATCAGCGCACAGGCTACCGTTCGCAATCGTTTCTGACCGTGCCCATGAAGAACCACGACGGCGCGCTCATTGGGGTGTTGCAGTTGCTCAATGCG
>JAUYGP010000706.1 GCA_030690515.1 Giesbergeria sp. | reverse complement strand
CCTGAAGGCCCGGCTTGAGGCCGAAGGCCTGTTCGACACCGCCCGCAAACGCCCACTGCCCCTGATGCCGCGCGGCATTGGCCTGGTCACCTCACCCGGCGCTGCGGCCCTGCACGACGTGGTGACAGCGCTGCGCAGGCGGGTGCCCCACCTGCCTGTGGTGCTGGTACCGGCACTGGTGCAAGGCGAGGGCGCTGCGCCCTCGCTGTGTGCGGCGCTATCAAAACTGTATCTGATGGCGCAAGCTGGGAAAGCGCCAGGGGCTGATTTGGCTCAAAACCCGCCGATCGATGTGATCTTGCTGGTGCGTGGCGGTGGCTCCATTGAAGACCTGTGGGCCTTCAACGACGAACAACTGGCCCGCAACATCGTGCAAAGCCCCGTGCCGCTCATCACTGGCGTGGGGCACGAGACCGACTTCACCGTGGCCGACTTCTGCGCCGACCTGCGGGCGCCCACCCCCACGGCCGCTGCCGAACTGGTGGCCCAGCCGCGCGCGGTGTGGCTCGGGGCGCTTGACCTGCTGGCAACACGCCTGGGGGACGGCGTGCAGCGCCAGATCGAGCAGCGCAGCCAACGCATGGACCAGGTGGCCGCACGCCTGGGGCGTCCGTCCGGCCTGGTGGTGCGGGAACAGCAACGCAGCGCACGCCTGGCCGAGCGCATGCGCCGTGCGGTGCTATTGAAAATGCAGCTGCTCGCGCACAATCAGCAAGCGCTAGAGGCTGGTTTTTTAGTAAAACTGCAGCAAAGCCTGGCCGATCATCGCCAGCGCCTGGACCGCGCCGCCTTGCGCCTGCAGTTGCTCGACCCCCATCTGGTATTGCAGCGCGGCTACGCGCTGCTCAGCGACAGCCAGGGCCACGCGGTGACCAGCGTGCAGCAAACCCAGCCCGGCGCGGCCTTGCAGGCCACCCTGGCCGATGGCGTGCTCGACCTGGTAGTGCAGCCACCCACGCCACGGTAGAGCATGGCGGGCCTGCGGGGCATACGCACAAGCCAGCAAAGGTTGGGGCTTCTTCCTACAATGGTCGGGTGACATCCCTCCGTCCGCGCATTGCGCGCCCGGTGCTTGCAAACAAACCTACGAGAAGGAACACCCCATGGAACATACCCTGCCCGCGCTGCCCTACGCCATTGACGCCCTGGCCCCGAACTACAGCCAGGAAACGCTGGAATACCACCATGGCAAGCACCACAATGCCTATGTGGTGAACCTGAACAACCTGCAAAAGGGCACCGAATTCGAAGCGATGACCCTGGAAGAAATCATCAAAAAATCCAGCGGTGGCATCTACAACAACGCTGCCCAGATCTGGAACCACACTTTCTTCTGGAACTGCATGACCCCGAGCGGCGGCGGTGAACCCACAGGCGCGCTGGCTGCAGCCATCAACGCCAAGTTCGGTACTTACGCCGCATTCAAGGAAGCCTTCGTCAAGAGTGCTGTGGGCAACTTCGGCTCCGGCTGGACCTGGCTGGTGAAGAAGGC
>JAUYGP010000699.1 GCA_030690515.1 Giesbergeria sp. | reverse complement strand
AGCGGCCAGACGCATGTCTGGGCGCAACAGCAGGCGCTGCGCCTGCAACTGGCGGGCGACCTGCGCACCGCCTGGTGGGCCGTGGCGGCCGCGCGCCAGACCCGCGCCCAAGCCCAGCAGCGTGTGCACACCGCCCTGGCCTTGTTGGCCAATGTGCAACGCCGCTTCCGGGCGGGTGAACTGGCCCGCATCGACGCCAATCTGGCCCAGCGCGAAGTGCTCGCGGCCCAGGGCGCCCTGGCCGATGGCGACGCAGACCTGCTGCAGACCGAGCAGGCCTTTCGCGCGCTGACCGGCACCGCCGCGCCCGCACAACTGACCCCCGAGCCACCACCCATTCTGGAAGCCCCTGGCCAAGACCATCCCCTGCTGGCCACCGCCTCGGCCGCCCTGGCCCAAGCGCAGGCACGGGTACGGTCAGCAGACGCCACACGCCGCGCGGCACCCGAACTGGCCCTGCGCATGGTGCGCGACCGAGGCGCAGCAGGGCAGTCGTACACCAACACTTTGGGCATCAAGCTAACGATTCCACTCTCGTCCGAACCCATCGTGCGCCAGGCCCAGTCGGCCGCATTGGCAGAGCTGGCACAGGCGCAAGCAGAACGCGACCAGGTGGAGCGCAAGCTGGCGCTTGATGCCGACCAGGCCCGCCGCCACCTGGACGCCACCGCACGCCAGCTAAGCCAGGCGCAGGAGCGCCTGACCCTGGACACCGACACGCTCCAGTTGGCAGAAAAAGCCTTCGCCCTCGGCGAGACCGACCTCACCGCCTTGCTGCGCGCGCGCGCCGACGCACTGGAGGCTCAGGCCCTGGTGGGCCAGCAGCAGGTGGCCCTGGCGGCCGCCCGGTCCCGCATGCACCAAACCCTGGGAGTCCTTCCGAAATGAACAACCTGCGAAATCTTTTGCTGGGCACCGCCCTTGCCGCTGTGGCGTGGCCCGCCCTGGCCCATGGCGATGAAGACCACAGCGAGCCAAATCCCGTCGCCGCCGCCGTGCCCATGGCCGCGCAAGGCCCCCGCGCCGAGGCCCAGACCGATGCCTTCGAACTGGTGGCCACACTGGCGCAGGACCGGCTGGTGCTGTACATCGACCGCTTCGACACCAATGAGCCCGTCGTGGGCGCCCAGGTGGAAGTGGATACCGGCACCGTGCAGGCCAAGGCCACCCCGGCGTCCCCCGGCGTGTACTGGATTGCCCAGGGCACGCTCGGCCAGCCGGGCAAGCACCCGCTGACCATCACCATCGAAACCGAAGACACCGCCGATCTTCTGAGCGCCACGCTGGAGGTGCCCGCCGCACCCGTCGCCGCCACCACCACCACCGGCCCGACAACCGAACGCTGGATGGCCTGGGGCCTGGGTGGCACTCTGCTGCTCTCGGGCGCGGGCCTCGTGGCCCTGCGTCGGCGCCCCCAATCCCGTGTAACCGCCCCAGGATCCAACGCATGACAATCGCACATTTTTCACGCCTGGCAGCCGCATGCCTGCTGGCTTTGCATGGTGCAGCCTTCGCCCACGGGGGCGAAGACCACGACCACGACACTGCTGCAGCGCCCACGCCCACTGCAGGCCTGACCACGCCCCAGCGCCTGGCCGATGGCAGCCTGTTCATTCCCAAGGCCATCCAGAGAGAATGGGGCTTACGCACCGTGAGGGCAGACATCCGTGATCTGCCCACCTCAGTCGAGCTGCAAGGCAAGGTGGTGGCCGATGCCAATGCCGGAGGGCGCGTGCAATCCACCCAGCCGGGACGCATCGAAGCACCGGCCCAGGGCTTGCCCACCTTGGGTCAGCAGGTTCGCAAAGGACAGGTGCTGGCGCATGTGCGGCCCACGGTGTCGAACACCGAACGCGGTGGCCTGCAGGCCCAATTGGCCGACCTGGATGCGCAGCAAAACATCGCCCAGCGCAAGGCCGATCGTTACGCCCAGCTCCAGGGCGCCGTTGCGCAGTCGGCCATCGATGCCGCGCGGCTCGAATCAGAAGCCCTGCGCCAGCGCAGGCAGGCCTTGCAGGCCAGCCTGCAGGCGCCCGAACCGCTGCGTGCACCGGTGTCGGGCGTGGTCAGCGCGGTGCATGTCATGGCTGGCCAGGTGGTCGATGCGCGAGAAACGCTGTTCGAGGTGGTCAACCCCGCACGGCTGACCGTGGAGGCATTGGCCTACGAACCCACCGTGGCCCAGGGCGTGACGGCGGCCAGCACCAGCGTGGCCGGTGCCAGCACCGAACTGCAGTTTGTCGGCAGCGGAAGGCAGTTGCGCGAGCAGGCCTGGGTGCTGCAGTTCCGCATTCCTTCGGACCAGCATGCGCTGGCGGTGGGCCAGGCGGTCAAAGTCATTGCCACCACCCGGCAGACACACAAGGGAGCCGCCGTTCCCCAGTCGGCGGTGGTGCGCGGCGGCGGGGGCGATCAGGCCGTCTGGGTGCATACGACGGCAGAAAAATTCGAACGCCGCACGGTGCGCGCGCAGGCGCTGAGCGCAGACAGCACCGCACTCACCTCCGGCATTGCAGCCGGAGCGCGCGTGGTCACCCAGGGCGCAAGCCTGCTGGCACAGGTGCGCTGAAATGTTTGACTTCATCATTCAAACCAGCCTGCGCCAGCGCCTGATGGTGCTGGGCTTGTCATTGTTCCTGGTGGTCTACGGCGCGTTGACGCTGCGGCAGATGCCGGTCGATGTGTTTCCCGACCTGAACAAGCCCACCGTGACGCTGATGACCGAAGCCGGCGGCATGGCGCCCGAAGAGGTCGAACAACTGGTGAGCTTTCCCATTGAGTCGGGCATGAACGGCATGCCCGGGGTGACCCGTGTGCGCTCGGTCTCCGGCGTGGGGCTGTCGATCGTGTATGTCGAATTCGAGTGGGGCTCCGACATCTATCGCAACCGCCAGCAGATTGCCGAGCGCCTGAACCTGGTGCGTGAACAGTTGCCCGAGGGCATCGTCCCGCAGATGGGGCCCATCTCTTCGATCATGGGTGAGATTCTGCTGATCGCCCTGCCCGCCGACCCCGCAAAGGTCAGCCCGATGCAGGTGCGCGAATACGCCGACTGGGTGGTTCGCCCCCGGTTGCTCACCATTCCGGGCATCGCCCAGGTCACGCCCATTGGCGGAGAGGTGCGCCAGTACCGGGTCGAGATTCACCCGGCGAAGCTGCAGGCCCTGGGCATTGAACGGGAACAAGTGGACGCCGCGCTGCGCGATTTTGGTGCCAACACCAGCGGCGGCTTCTTGCAGGCGCAGGGCCGTGAATACCTGATACGGCAGTTGGGCCGCACCAGCCGCATCGAAGACCTGCGCAGCGTGGTGGTGGGTGTGAAAAACACCCAGCCCATCCTGTTGCACCAGGTGGCAGACGTTCGGCTGGCCCCTGCGGTCAAGCGCGGCGATGCCAGTTACAAGGGCCAGCCAGCGGTGATTTTGTCGGTGCAAAAGCAGCCCGGCGCCGACAGCGTGGCTCTCACTCAGGCGGTTGAGCAAGCCATGGCTACCTTGAACAAGGCCCTGCCACAGGGCATTGAAACGCCCCAGTTTTTGTTCAAGCAGGCCGATTTCATTGAGCGGTCGGTAGGCAACGTCATGGAAGCCCTGCGCGATGGCGCCATTCTGGTGGCGGTCGTGTTGTTTCTGTTTTTGCTGAACGTGCGCACCACGGTCATCTCGCTGGTGGCCATTCCGCTGTCGCTGATGGTCACCGCGCTGGTGTTCCACTATTTCGGCCTGTCGATCAACACCATGACGCTGGGTGGGCT
>JAUYGP010000080.1 GCA_030690515.1 Giesbergeria sp. | reverse complement strand
ACAACCCGGCCAGCGCCGCCCGCAGCTCCGACACGCTGAGGATTTCCGTCAGCACCAGGGGCGCGCGGCCGGGGGCCATCAGCACATAGACGGGCACGCCGTTGCGGCCCAGTTCGGCCAGGGCGGCGGTGATGGCGCTGTCGCGGCGCGTCCAGTCGGCGCGCAGCAGGGTCACGCCATGCTGGGCAAAGTCGGCCAGCACGTCGGCATCGGCCAGGGTGTTGCGCTTGTTGTACTGGCAGGTTACGCACCAGGCTGCGGTGAAGTCCACAAACACGGGCTTGCCCGCGGCGCCCAGCTCGGCCACGCGCTCGGCAGACCACGCTTGCCAGTGGGCCGCGCCGGGGGTGTTGGCCACCGGTGCCGGGGTGTCCAGGGGCCGGGTGATGTGCGAGCCGATGGCGCTGGCCAGCCAGGCCGTGAAGGCGATCAACACCGACACCATGACAACGCGCGTGCGGCCCCGCAGTGTCAGGGCCCACACCACGCTGCTGCCGGCCACCAGCAGCGCCAGCAGGGCGCCTGCGCCGTCGATGCCGCTTTGCTGGCCCAGCACCCACACCAGCCACACCACGGTGGCAAACATGGGGAAGGCCATGGCGCGGCGGAAGGTGTCCATCCACGCACCGGGGCGCGGCAGCCAGCCCACCACGGCGGGTACCCAGGCGGCCAGCAGGTAGGGCAGGGCCATGCCAATGCCCAGGGCCGCAAACACGGCCAGCGCCTGCGGCGCGGGCATGTCGATGGCAAAACCCAGCGCCGCACCCATGAAGGGGGCCGTGCACGGTGAGGCAATGGCCACGGCCAGCACGCCGGTCAAAAAGGCATCGCCTGCCGGGTGGCGTGCCTGCAGTGTGGCCAGGCGCCCGGGCACGAACTGGCCAAACTCGAACACGCCCGCCAGGTTCAGCCCGATCAGCGTAAAGAGCAGCGCCAGCACCGCCACCACGGCGGGCGACTGGAGCTGAAAGCCCCAACCCAGCTGCTCGCCTGCCGCGCGCAGGGCCAGCAGCAGGCCGCCCAGCGCCATGAAGGACAGCACCACGCCCAGCGTGTAAGCCACACCGCCCAGGCGCTGCGCGCGCTGGTGGTTGCCATGCCGGGCAAAGCCCATCACCTTGATGGCCAGCACCGGGAACACGCAGGGCATGAGGTTGAGCAGCAGCCCGCCAATCAGGCCACCCAGCAGGGCCGTGAGCAGCGCGCCGCCCGATGCGGCGAGGGGTTGGCTTGCCTGCTGGTTGGCCGCCAGGGCGGCGGCCAGCGCGGGGGACACGCCCGTGAGCGGCGCCGCACGGCTCCATTGCCCCTCTACAGCGGCCACGGTGTGCCAGCCCTGGGGCGCGTCGCCGGCACTGCGGCCTTCAGGGGCCAGCACCAGCGGCAGTTGCGCCGGGCTGGCGCCGCGCTCGGGTGAGAGCGGCAGGCTGGCCGTCCAGGTGTCGCCCTGCCAGGCCTGCGTCCAGTCCTGGCCGGGCACGGCGGCGGGCACCAGCACGGCCGGGGTTTCGGCAAACACTTCGAGTGGCTGGCCGTGCACGCTGGCCGGCAGGCCGGTCACGCGCAGCTGCAGGCGTTCGCCGTCCACGGTGATGTGGCTCTGGCCCTGCAGGGGCTGCGGCTGGGCACCTTGCGCCTGCGCGAACAGGGCGCTGTGCATGGCCGTTGAGCTGCGCACCGGTAGTTGCAGCACAAAGCTGCCCTCTTCGGGGATGCATTCCACGCGGCAGGCCAGCCAGGTGGCGCGCAGGCGGATGTCGATCTGGCCCTGGCCGCCCGGCGGGGGCTTGAAGTTGGTGGGTACCTGCAGCGGCGCGGCCAGCAGCACCTGGCCGTCATAGCCGCAGTTGGCCAGCTTGCCGATGCGGATCAGCCGGGGCACGGGCCAGGCGGTCTCGCCCATGTCCAGGCCGGGGGGCAGCTCCCACGTCAGTTCGGTGGGCAGGCCCGAATCGCCGGGGTTCTTCCAGTAGGTGTGCCAGTCCTTCTGGTGCGTCAGCCACAGGCCCACCCACACGGTCTGGCCCGGTGTCAGCCCCTCGGGGGCATGGGCCACCAGCTCGGCGCGTACTTGCGGCGTGCTCACCACGCTGCTGGTAGCCAGAGCGGGTTTATTGCTAAATTGGGCGTTGGCACTTGTCCATCC
>JAUYGP010000078.1 GCA_030690515.1 Giesbergeria sp. | reverse complement strand
CTCTGGTACGCGCTCCATGGGTTGCTGCAGGGTGAGCGTGAGTTGCTTCTTGCCGAGCTTGCGCATGAGTACGTGCTTGTCTTCCACCACGATCAGTTCACCCTTGCGGATGACGCCAATGCGGTCGGCCATGTCTTCGGCCTCTTCGATGTAATGCGTGGTCAGGATGATGGTGGTACCGGCATCGCGCAATTCACGCACCAGGCGCCACATGTCGTGGCGCAACTCTACGTCCACCCCGGCGCTGGGCTCGTCGAGGAACAAAATTTTGGGCTCGTGCGACAAGGCCTTCGCAATGAGCACGCGGCGCTTCATGCCGCCCGAAAGCTGGAGAATTTTGTTGTCCTTCTTGTCCCAGAGTGACAGGTCTTTCAGAATCTTCTCAATGAGCGCCGGGTTGGGTGCTTTGCCAAACAGCCCGCGGCTAAAGCTCACCGTCGCCCATACGGTCTCGAACGAATCGGTGTGCAATTCTTGCGGCACCAGGCCAATGGTGGCGCGGGCGGCGCGGTAGTCGCGCACCGTGTCATGGCCGTCGGCGGTCACCGTGCCCTCGGTGGCGTTGCTCATGCCGCAAATCACGCTGATGAGCGTGGTCTTGCCCGCTCCGTTGGGGCCGAGCAGGGCGAAAATTTCACCGCGCCGGATGTCCAGATTCACATTTTTCAGCGCCTGAAATCCGCCCGCATAGGTTTTGCTCAGGCCGCGCACGCGGACGATGGCGTCTGCGTTGGAAACGAAGGGGGGAGTGACAAGCATGCAGGGTGGTGGTTGAGGAGGAGCATCGAGAGCGGGGCTGCACATTGTGGCGTGAACCCCATTGCGGTGCTGCGCAGGGGGCTTGTGACGCCGGTCTGCACGGTGAGGAGGCGTGGAGCGAGTCCTTCACGGGCCGCGCTCGCACGGGGGGTGCCGTATGAGCAGGCGCAAGGCGGCTCAGGGGTGTGCCCGCGCTGCGTTCTCTGCGATGCCCATGGCGAAGTGCCCGAGCAGCGCATCCGGCAGGTCGTGGCCCATGCCGGGAATGAAGTCGGTCTGCGCGCCCGCAATGTGCTGCGCTAGCTGCTGGCCGCTGGCCACGGGCACCAACGGGTCGTCCAGGCCGTGCACGATGCGCGTGGGTGCTGCAATGCGGGTCAGCAAGGGCGTGCGGTCACCGTCGGCCACGATGGCCAGCAATTGCCGGGCCGAGCCCGCCGGGTGCCAGGCGCGGCGCACCGAGGCCAAGGCACGCTCGCGCAGGATGTCTTCGTTGGACGGGTAGCCGGGGCTGCCGATGGCGCCAAACAGGTTCACGATCCAGGCCACGGCGGCCTCTTCGCCAGGTCCCGCTGGACGGGACATCAGGGTGCGCTGCAGGGCCCAGCGGGGTTTGGGCAGTGAACGGGCGCCGCTGGTGGTCATCATCAGTGTGAGGCTTGCCACGCGCTGCGGCGCGGTGGCGGCAAGATGCTGGGCGATCATGCCGCCCATAGAGGCACCGCACACATGGGCCTGGGCGATGCCCAGCGCGTCGAGCACGCTCAGGGCATCGCGTGCCATGTCGGCCAGGGAATAGGGCGAGCGCACCGGCAGGTGCATCAGGTGGCGCAGGCCGGCCAGTGCCATGTGCGGAACCCCCGCATGGTCGAAATCCTGGCTCAGGCCGATGTCGCGGTTGTCCAGGCGCAGCACACGAAAGCCCCGCGCCATAAGCTCGTCCACCAGCGCCTGCGGCCAGGCAATGAGCTGCATGCCCAAGCCCATGATGAGCAGCACCACCGGGCCCGTGCGTGGGCCCTGGTCGTCAACCTCGATGTGCAGGCCGTTGGCCTGGATTTGCATAGGTCAGCCCGCCCGCTGTTTCAACCTAGAAACGGTAGTTGGATGTGCCCGCCGGTGCCGTGATCTGGGTGTCAGGCAAGACGAGACGACGCGGCGGGCTCCTGCCCGCAAGGAGGAACAACGCCGCATGGCGCCCTGAGCGCGGTGCTGGTGGGTGCATAGCGCTTTCACCCATCAGGTGAACGTTATTGGAGTCATCGACGATTGCTTTCATGCGGCCCAGCAAGAGATATAAAGCGGTCAACTGCTGTTTCTAGGTTCAATACCACCGTGTGACGGCCTCAGGCTGGTGCGCCACCTTGAAGAACCAGCGCCGCGCGCCCTGCACGTCGAACCGTTTCCAGTGCTCCGGGTCTTGGCGCAGCCGGTCGGCAATGGCGTACATGGCCAGCGGGTTCATACCCATGCCAATGTGACTGGCGTGCACCTCAATGTTTTCGGTGTGGGCGTGCCGCGCCGGGTTGATGCTGCACTGCCAGGACACGATGCCGTCAGTCTTGCTGTAAATGGAGGTGGTGGGCACCGGCGGGGGCTTACGCACCTCGGCCAGCAGTTCCTCGTCGTGGGCGTGCTGGCCGCTGACCAGTTGGTAAAAGCGCCAGGCGTTGGTGGCCTTGGGATGGCCGGTAAATGGCGTGCCCAGCGTGATCACGCTGCGCACCAGATCCGGCATTTCCTTGGCCATTTCACGGGCGTAGATGCCGCCCAGACTCCAGCCGACCAGGCTGATCTTGCCGCCGTGCTCCCGATGCAGCGTCTCGAGCCGCTCGAGGCAGCCTTCGACAACGCCTTCACGCGGACCCAGGTTCAGGCCTTGCTTCCAGCCATAGGCCTGGTAGCCCAGCTTTTTCAGAAACCGGCGCAGGGCCAAGGTGGTGAGATCGGATGCGCCCAGGCCGGGGCAGACCAAAACCGCATGACCGTCGCCCGAAGGCATGCGAGAGAGCCAGGGACAGACGGCAGCCATGGCCATGGCTTCCCAGGGCGCACGGGCTTCGAGCAGCATCAGTCTGAGGCCCGGCGGCATCAGGTCCAGGCCGGGTTCTTCGGTGGGTTCGACGTTGGTCTGGCGGCGGGTGTGTGCAGGCATGGGAACACGTTCTGAGATGGAGGCCATTGGATGATGGTAAAGGCTTCAAACGCCCTTCTGGGTGGCATTTACCCGGGAGGCGGGTCGCTTGCGCGACACCTTGGCGGCGGCTGGGGCCGGAATGCGTGGGTGGGCCGCCGGCATGGGCGAGGTGGCCGGTGGGCTTGGCAGGCCGCGCAGTTCGTCCAGTGCGGCGTCCAGAGCTCCCGCCAGGGTCTTCACGTCGGGCAGCGCTGCTGCGTCGGCCATCAGGCCGAAATCCATGTGGGCGTCAAAGCTCTGTACCGTGATGTTCAGCGCGAGGCCGTGCACCACGATGCTGGTAGGGCAGTTGGCGAGCATGCGTGCACCGGCCAGGTACAGCGGTACCTGGGGGCCGGGCACGTTGGAAATCACTACGTTGGCCACCTGGGGCAAACGGTCGGCCACGCGGGCCTTGCCGTACAGCGAGGTCGCTGCCTCAATCAGCCAAGGGATGCCGATGGAGGGGAAATCGGTCGGCAGGATGCTTTTCATGCGCCCCATGGTGGTTTTCATTGCGCTACTGGCGGTGCGGATGTGCGCCAGGCGCTTGCCCGGATCGGCCAGGTGGGTACCCAGGCTGATCAGGCTCATCGAGGCCTGGTTGTCCGGGCGGGTGTCGCCCTGCGGGCGCAGTGAGATGGGCACGGCCGCCACCAGGCTCTTGCGCGGCAGTTTTTGGTGCAGCAGCAGGTAGTTGCGCAGCGCGCCTGCGCACAGCATGAGCACCATGTCGTTCAGTGTGGTGCCATGTGCGCGTGCCAGGGCCTTGAGTTCTGGCAGTGGCACGCTGGCGCTGGCAAAGGCCCGTGTGATGCCCACGGTCACGTTCATGGGTGTGGCCGGGGCCAGTGTGATGTTGCCCGAGCTTTTGCCCAGCAGGCGCTTGCCGGTGAATGCCCCCTTGGCAGCGCCAGCCACGGTGCCCAGCGTGGCGGGCAGTTCGCGCACCAGGCGCGCCACCTGGCCGACCTCGCTGCCGAGGGCTCCGCGCAGCATTTCCACCATGCCGATGCTGTAGACCTTGCTGCGCCGGGAGGGGTGCAGTGCGATCTCGCGGGGTTGAGGCGTCAGGTCGTACAGCACATTGCCCAGCGCCACCGCCGCCTGGCCGTCCACCGCCGCATGGTGCAACTGCGAATACACCCCCACTTGCTTGAGGCCCCGGGTGCTGCGCGGCAGGCCTTCGATGACGTGCATGCGCCATAGCGGCTTGCTGCGGTCGAGCAGTTGCGGGTGCAACAGCGAGATTTTTTCTTCCAACAGCGAGCGGGCATCGCTCTGCGCCGTGCCCGCTGCGCGGCGGGGCAGTTTGTGCTCGATGATGTGGTACGACAGGTCGGGATCGGCATCCACCCAGACCGGATTGGCGAGGTTCAAGGGCATCCACCACAGGCGCCTGCGCAGCGCAGGCAGCGCGGGCATGCGCGCGGCGTATAGCCGCCGCAGGTCGTTGACATAGCGGCCTCGGTAGCCCTCAGGGAGTTCGAGTAAATGCATGGCGCCCACGTGCATGGGCATTTCGGGCTTCTCCAGGTAGAGAAAAGTGGCGTCCAGTCCGGACAGCTGAGGCATCGGCATGCAGGGTCTCCTTGTCCAGCATGGTGACGGTTTTCAGTGCGTGCGTGCGGCCGAAATGCTCAGGGTATGCCCCAGTTTTCTTGGGTTCAGCAGGCGGGCGAAGGTACTTCGTTGGGTTGCAAGAAGGCGAGGGCATCTGTACGCCAGTGCTGCAGCGCCGCGTAAAAGCCCTCCCACACGCAACCGTTGCAGCCGCGCCCGCAGCAGGTGGTGGGCTCGGGCGGTGGTACGCGCAGGGCCTGGTCCAGCACGATGCCGCCTTGCCGCTCTGCCAGGCTGCGCAGGTGGGCGATGAGTGCCTGCGCTGTGGGCAGGTCGGCCAGCAGCAGTTGCGCAGGGTCGTGGCGCATGAAGCGTGGCTGCACCTTGCCGCCGAAGAGGCCCGTTTCATGGAACATGGCGGCGGGCCGCACCCACAACGCGCCGTCGGTCAGGCCAGCGCCATAGAGCGGACGGTATAGCGTCATGCCTTGCAGGGTTTCGCTGCAGCGCGCGGTGGCCACCACCTCGTACCAGCCGCCTTTGTAGTGGCGGTACAGGCCAGGCGCCGTGGCGTGCAGGGCAGGCAGGTGCGGGTCGGTCACGGTGGGTTGGGGGGTCAACGGCGCGCTGCGGCCACGGCCTGGCCCAGTCCAATCACGGCCATGGCGTAGTAGCTCGACCAGTTGTAGCGCGTGATGGCGTAGAAGTTTTCCGTGCCTGCCACGTAGCTGGGAGGGTCGCCGCCGTTTTGCAGTTCGACCAGGGCCAGTGGGCCGGTGTAGCGGGCGCCAGCCGCGTCCAGCACGGCGCCCCGGGCCTGCATGCTGGCGGCGCTGAAGGTGGGCAGGATGTCGGGCACCAGCAGTTCATCCGTTTGTGCGGCGCTGCCGCCGGGCTGAACGCCAAAGTGCGTGGGCATGCCCGGTGTCCAGCTGTGCGCGATGAAGTAGTTGGCTACCGATCCGATGGCGTCCTGCGCGCTGCCATACAGATCGATGTGGCCGTCGCGGTCAAAGTCCACGGCGTAACGTGCCCAGCTCGAGGGCATGAACTGGCCCAGGCCCATGGCACCGGCATAGCTGCCCCGGGGCTCGAAGGGGTCGGTGTTGGTGCGGTGCATGAGGCTCAGGAACTGCTCGAGTTCACGCTGGAAGAAAGCGGTGCGGTCCTGGGCGCGCGGGTGTTCTGCAGGAAAGTCGAAGGCCAGCGTGGCCAGGGCATCCATCACCCGGAAGTTGCCCATGTGCTGGCCGTAGATGGTCTCGACGCCAATGATGCCGACGATGATCTCGGCAGGCACGCCGTATTCGCGCTCGGCGCGCGCCAGTGCGATGCTGTTGTCTTGCCAGAAGCGCACCCCGGCGCGGATGCGTACCGGCTCGATGAAGCGGTTGCGGTAGGCCTGCCAGTTCTTCGCTGTACCTTTGGCCGGCGGCAATACCAGTCGCGGTACCTGCGCCAGAAAACGCGCCTGACCGATGGCCTGGCGCACCCATTCGCGGTCGAGGTCGCGGCGCTCGGCGAGGTCGTCGGCAAACTGCATGGCGTCGGTGCGGCGGGCGTAGGGCGTGCCGGTCGGCTCGGTGGTGCGATTTGCCGCAGCCGGTCTTTTTGAGGGGTTTTTGGCGATTGCGCCCGTGGACAGGGCGGTAGCAGCTATTGAAATGAGAGCTATCGAGAGAAGTTTCTGCATCATGAAGGACGGCGTGGGGCAGGCCAGCGCAGGCGGCGCAGATCGCGCCGCAACTGGCCCAGGGCCTGCACTCGGGATGTGGAGGGAGGGGCGTAGCGCAACTGCTCCAGACGCAGCAGCCAGGCGGCGGCGTCGCTGGCATCGGCGCCAAAGCGGGCGCTGGCTTGGGCGGCCAGGGTGCGGGGCGGAATGCTGGCCGTGGTGGGCAGGCCGCTGCGCTCCAGGCGGGCGCGGGCGCGGGCCAGCAGGCGCAGCCAGGGGTCGTGCTGTAGGCGCTCCCACAGTGTCCAGGCGGCACCGGCTGCTGCGGTGGCGACGACCAGCGCGGCCAGCACGCGGGCCAGGTCCTGCCAGTCGGGGGCGTCAAAGCCCATCGCGCGCAGCAGGTCGAGTTGGCGGCTCTGCGTGTAGTTCAGTACCCACTGGTTCCAGCGGTTGTTGGCCGCTTCCCACACGGCGCGCAGGCGCTGCACGGTGTCGGGACTCATCATCGTGCCCACCGCATTGGCCAGCGCGCCACGGGGCACTTGCAGGCGCTGGAACTGGCCTACGCGCCCGGGGGAGACGGCGCCGGTGGGGTCGACCCGCACCCAGCCACGCCCTTCCATCCAGACTTCGGTCCAGGCATGGGCGTCGCTCTGGCGCACGGTCCAGTAGCCATCGACCGGATTGCGCTCACCCCCCTGGTAGCCGGTGACGATGCGTGCCGGTACGTCCATGGCGCGCATCAGCACGACGAAGGCCGAGGCGATGTGTTCGCAAAAACCGGACTTGCGGTCGAACCAGAACTCGTCGGCCGTGTGCTCGCCGTACACGCCGGGCTCCAGCGTGTATTCGTAGCCGCCAGTGCGCAGGCGCTGCAAGGCTGCGTCGACCAGGGCCTGCGTGCCACCGGCCGCCAGGGCCGGGTTGG
>JAUYGP010000690.1 GCA_030690515.1 Giesbergeria sp. | reverse complement strand
CAACGAGGCGATTACGCACAACGACCTGGTGTGCGCTGCCGTGCTTTCGGGCAACCGCAATTTCGAGGCGCGTATCCACCCCAACATCAAGGCCAACTTCCTGGCCAGCCCGCCGCTGGTGGTGGCCTATGCCATTGCGGGCACCGTGCTGAAAGATCTGATGACCGAGCCCGTGGGCAAAGGCAAGGGCGGGCGCGATGTGTACCTGGGTGACATCTGGCCCACCAGCGACGAAATCCAGGCCCTGATGAAATACGCCATGAAGGGCAAGGCCTTCCGCGAAAACTATGCCAAGGTGCAGACCGAACCCGGCAAGCTGTGGGGCAAGATCAAGGGCGTGAGTGGCACGGCCTACACCTGGCCTTCCAGTACCTACATTGCCGAACCACCGTTCTTTGCTGATTTTGCTATTAAAAATGTAGCTGCTAGCGCAGTGCAGAAGGGCGCTGAAGGCCAAAAAGAGTCAATTTTTGCCGTGCGTGGCGCACGCACCATGGCGCTCTTTGGCGACTCCATCACCACCGACCACATCTCGCCTGCAGGCTCCATCCAGGAAAGCTCGCCCGCGGGCCAGTGGTTGCTGCAGCATGGCGTGCACAAGCAGGACTTCAACAGCTACGGCTCGCGCCGCGGCAACCACGACGTGATGATGCGCGGCACCTTTGCCAACGTACGCATCAAGAACCTGATGATTCCGCCCACGGCCGACGGTTCGCGTGAGGAGGGCGGCGTGACGGTGTTCCAGAGCGAAGGCGCGCTGCACGGTGAAAAAATGTCCATCTTCGATGCCGCCATGCAGTACATGGCGCAAGGTACGCCCACGGTGGTGTTTGCGGGCGAAGAGTATGGAACGGGATCGAGCCGCGACTGGGCCGCCAAAGGCACGCAACTGCTCGGTATCAAGGCCGTGGTCGCGCGCAGCTTTGAGCGCATCCACCGCTCCAACCTGGTGGGCATGGGCGTGCTGCCACTGCAGTTCAAAGGCAAGGACAGTTGGGAATCGCTGGGCCTGACGGGCAGCGAGCTGATTGACATCATTCCCGACCCCGCCCTCACGCCGCAAAGTGAAGCCCGGCTCGTCATTCGCCGCGCCAACGGCGAGCGCAAGGAAGTCAAGGTCACGCTGCGCATCGACACCCCCATCGAGGTGGACTACTACCAGGCGGGCGGCATTCTGCCGTACGTGCTGCGCCAGTTGCTGGCTGCCTGAGGCCCTGCGATTCCATGGCTGAGTTCGCCCCCACGCCGGAGCGCGCACTGGAGCTGCAGCTACTGCGTGAGCGCCTGCACGAGTCTGAGCGCCGCTTGCAAGCCCTGGGGCGCAACCTGCCCGGCAGCGTGATCTACCAGATGGTGCGCGACGCGGACGGCCGACGCTACTTCGCCTACATGGGCGAGGCCATTGAAACCATTGTGGGCCTGAAGGCCGAAGAGGTGCTGCGTGATGCCCGCGTGCTGTACCAGCGCATCCTGCCCGAGGATGTGGCCGCTTTCATGGCGCTGGCCGATCAGTCCTACCACGAGCTGCGCACGGTGCAGACCCAGGCGCGGCTTCGGCGCATGGATGGCGAGGTGCGCTGGATGCGCATGGCCTCGACCCCGCGGGCATTGGAGCATGGCGGTGTGATCTGGGATGGGCTGCTGACCGACATCACCGAGCAGATCCGCTCTGAAGCCGTCACCCGCGCCTACGAGAACCAACTGGCGGGCGTGCTACGCCACCTGCCGGGCGCCGTGGCGCGCATCGGGCTCGACCTGGAGGTTTTCTACGCCAATGAAACGCAGGCGCGCTGGGTCGACACCACGGTAGAGCAGATGATCGGGCGGCGCATGCCCGAGTTCATCACCCCCGGCCTGATGGATCGCATGTTGCCGTTTTTGCGGCGTGCCATGAACGGGGAGACGGTGGTATTCGAGAACCGCATCGACCGCCTTGATGGCGAAGTGCGCTTCCGCCACACCACCCTGGTGCCCGAGCGCACCGCCCAGGGGGCCGTGGCCGCCGTGGTGCTGTTTGCCTACGACCTGACAGAGCTTAAGCAGGCGCAGCAGGAACTTTCACAGCAAAAAATG
>JAUYGP010000678.1 GCA_030690515.1 Giesbergeria sp. | reverse complement strand
CTGCTACTGCTGACAACGCGCCACCACCAATGGACCCTGCGCCGGTTGTGGCAAAGCAGGAGCGCGACATGAAGACGATCCGCAAACTGGTGCACAGGGAAATCATCACCGCCGTGGCCTTTGTCACGCTGGGATTTCTGGCACTCTTCTTCTTTTTCGACCTGATTGACGAACTGCGCTGGGTGGGACGCAATCCTGCCGGTGGCTACGAAATATCGCACGCAGTGCTGTTCGTGGCCCTGAGCATCCCCAGCCATCTCTACGAACTACTGCCCATCACGGTGCTGATCGGCACCATCTTTGTCATGGCACGGCTGGCGCAAAGCTCCGAATTCACGATCATGCGCACCAGTGGCCTGGGCCCCGGGCGCGCCCTGCGCACCCTGCTGACACTGGGCGGGATGTTCGTGCTGGTGACATTCGCGGTGGGTGACTACCTGGCGCCACTGAGCGACCGGGCCGCGCAACTGGTAAAAGCCAGCCAATTGGGCCGCCTGACCACAGGGGCCACGGGGGCTTGGCTCAAGGAGCGCCAGGAGGGTCACTCGTTCGCCGTTAACGTACGTTCCATCAACCCCGATGGCAGCATGCACGACGTGCGGATCTTCGAGTTTGATGCCCAAGGGCGCCTTGCCTCCAAAACCCATGCTGTTACGGCACAGTTCCAGGACGACGATGCCTGGATGCTGGGCCAGGTCCAGCGCAGTGCCTTTCAACGCCTCGCTGGCGACGAAGCGCGCGTGCAATACCAGAATGAGCCCAGCTTGCGCTGGCCGACACACATCAGTGCCGACATGGTGGCCGCTGCTGTGCTCAAACCCGACCGCATGGCCACGCTGGACCTGTTCCAGTACATCCGCCACCTGCAGGCCAACGGGCAGTCGGCCCAGCGCTACGAGATCGAGTTCTGGCGCAAGGTGTTCTATCCCCTCAGCTGCCTGGTGATGGTGGTGCTGGCCCTGCCCTTTGCCTACCTGCATTTCCGTGCAGGGTCGACGGCAGGTTATGTCTTTGGTGGCGTGATGGCCGGGATCAGCTTCTTCTTGCTCAACAACCTGTTCGGTTTTGCCGGCAACCTGCAAAACTGGTCGCCCTGGCTGACCGCAGCAGCTCCGGGCATCATTTATTCGTTGCTCTCGCTGGCCGCGTTTGGCTGGCTCGTTCTCAGGCGTTGACTTCTCCCACCATGACCACATTTCCACTCACCGGCACCGTGCTGTTTGCCCACGGCTCGCGCGACCCCCTCTGGCGCGCGCCCATCGAAGCCGTGCAAACCTATATCCAGACCCACAACCCGCAGGTGCCAGTGCGGTGTGCGTACCTGGAGCTTTCCACCCCCGATCTGGGGCAGGCCGTGCAGGAACTGATCGACATAGGCACCCGGGCCATCACCATCGTCCCCATGTTCCTAGGCACCGGCAAGCACGCCCGTGAAGACCTCCCCGTGCTACTGGAAGAGTTGCGTGTGCGCCACCCGCACGTGCGTTTCAACACCCAGACGGCGATTGGCGAAGACCCGCGCATGACGGCGCTGATGGCTTCTATTGCGTGCGGCGAAGAGGCTATCGTTAGATAAATGCAGCATAATGATGCGACTTTTTAGCCGCATTCAGATATGAATCTGCACCAATTTCGCTTCGTTCAGGAAGCCGCGCGCCGCAACCTCAACCTGACCGAGGCTGCCAAGGCGCTGCACACCTCACAGCCAGGGGTCTCCAAGGCCATCATCGAGCTGGAGGGCGAACTGGGCATCGAAATCTTTGCACGCCATGGCAAGC